>DATKSK010000023.1 GCA_035531755.1 Acidimicrobiales bacterium
GACGGTGCCGGGTACGGTGGCGGGCGATGGGCGAACCGGCCATGGACGAGGAGGCGCTGCACCGGGCGCTCGGCCTGACCGACGACGAGGCGGCCCGCATCACCGAGATCCTCGGCCGGCCCCCCAACCACCTCGAGCTCGCCATGTACGCGGTGATGTGGAGCGAGCACTGCTCCTACAAGTCGTCACGCCTGCACCTGCGGCGCCTGCCCACCGAGGCCCCCCACGTCCTGGTCGGCCCAGGGGAGAACGCCGGGGTGATCGACGCCGGCGACGGCATCGCCGTGGCCCTGCGCATCGAGAGCCACAACCACCCGTCCGCCGTCGAGCCCTACCAGGGGGCCGCCACGGGGGTGGGGGGCATCCTGCGCGACATCTTCACCATGGGCGCCCGGCCCATCGCGCTGATGGACCCGCTGTTCTTCGGGACCCTCGACGACGCCCGCACGCGCTGGCTCACCGAGGGCGTGGTGGCGGGCATCTCCGGCTACGGCAACTCGGTGGGGGTGCCCACCGTGGGCGGCGAGCTCACCTTCGCGCCGGGGTACGCCCGCAACCCCCTGGTGAACGTGCTGTGCCTCGGGGTGATGCCCACGGAGCGCCTGGTGCTCGGGGCGGCCACCGGCGAGGGCAACCTGGCCGTGCTCCTGGGCTCGACGACCGGGCGCGACGGGATCGGCGGCGTGAGCGTGCTGGCTTCGGCCGCCTTCGGCCACGACGGGGACGAGGACGCCGACAAGCGCCCCAGTGTGCAGGTGGGCGACCCCTTCGAGGAGAAGCGCCTCATCGAGGCCTGCCTCGAGCTGCTCGACCGGGGCCTGGTGGTCGGTATCCAGGACCTCGGGGGCGCCGGCCTGGCCTGCGCCACCTCGGAGACCGCGGCGCGCGGTGCCATGGGCATGGACGTCGACGTCGACGTCGTGCCGCGACGCGAGCCGCACATGGCGCCCTTCGAGGTGATGACGTCGGAGAGCCAGGAGCGCATGCTCGCCATCGTCGGCCCCGGGGACCGCGACGCCGTCCTCGAGGTGTGCGCGCGCTGGGAGGTGCGGGCGACGGTCATCGGCGTGGTCACCGCCCCGCCGGCCGCGCCCGCCCCCGGTGCGGGCGAGGCCGGCGGCCGGCTGCGCATCCTCGACGCCGCCGGCACCGTGCTCGCCGACATCCCCGCGGCGTCACTGTCGGACGACGCCCCGCTCTACGACCGCCCCCGGGCGGCGCCCGCCGATCTCGACGAGCGCCGGGCGCAGCACCCCGAGGACCTCCCCCCCGGCGAGGTCACCCCGGAGCGGCTGGCCGCCGACACGTTGGCGCTGCTGGCCGACGCCTCCTGGGTGTACCGCCAGTACGACCACCAGCTCTTCCTCAACACCGTCGTGGGACCGGGGGAGGACGCCGCCGTGCTGCGCCTGGCCGCCCCGGGGCTGCCGCCGAGCGACCGCGGCCTGGCCATCTCCACCGATTCCAACCCGCGCTGGTGCGCCCTCGACCCGCGCCGGGGCACGGCCATGACGGTCGCCGAGTCGGCCCTCAACGTGGCCTGCGCCGGGGCCCGCCCGGCGGCGCTGGTCAACTGCCTCAACTTCGGCAACCCCGAGAAGCCCGAGGTGATGTGGCAGCTGTCGGAGTCCGTCGACGGCATGGCCGAGGCCTGCGGGGCGCTCGGGATCCCGGTCATCGGCGGCAACGTGAGCCTGTACAACGCCAGCGGCGGCGCCGACATCGACCCCACGCCCGTGGTGGCGGTGCTCGGCGTCATCGACCGCCTCGAGCGACGGCCGGCGGGCATGGCGCTCGTGCCCGGGACATCGCTCGTGCTCCTGGGCGAGACGGACCCGGCGCTGGGCGGCTCGCGCTTCGCCGTGGAGCGCCACGGACAACGCGGCGGCGTGCTCCCCGCCCTCGACCTGGCGGCCCACGCCCGGGTCCTCGAGCTGACCGCCGCGCTGGTGTCGTCGGAGGGGCTCGTGGCCTCAGTGCACGACGTGTCGGGTGGCGGGCTGGCCGTGGCGCTCGCCGAGTCGGCGCTGCGCGGCGGCGTGGGCTGCACGGTGGCGGTGGCGGGAGGGTTCGCGGCGTTGTTCTCCGAGAGCCCCAGTCGTGTGGTGGTGGGATCGGCCGACCCTGACGAGGTGGTCGCCGGGGCGTCGGCGGCGGGGGTCCCCGCCCGCGTGATCGGCGCTGTCGGCGGCGACCGCATCGTGGTGAGGGGCCTCCTCGACCTGTCCGTGGCCGAGGCCGCAGGCGCGTGGCGCGCCGCCCTCCCGGACGCGCTGGGCGAGCCGGTCACCGCCTGATCGGACCGGTCACCGCCTGATCGGACCGGTCAGCAGTCCTCGATCGGGTGCAGCCCACCGCTGTGCACGTCGAAGACGAAGCCACCCACCTCGATGTCGGGAGGAAGCAGCGGGCACGACCTGATGGCCGCCAGGTCGGAGCGCAATGTCGCCAGCTGGTCGGTGGTGGCCAGGAAGTCCCACCCGGTGGCGTCGACGCCACGTGCGGCCTCGATGCGGGCCCGCACCTGGTCGTCGGTCGACCCCACCATGGCGCAGTCGGTGTGCTGGACCACGCAGACGCGCGTCACCCCGAGCAGGTTGGCCGCCAGGACGAGTGAGCGCAGCGAGTCGGTGGTCACCCGGGCCCCGGCGTTCCGCATGATCTTGGCGTCCCCGGCCCGCAGGCCCAGCATGGCCAGCGGGTCGATGCGCGAGTCGATGCAGGTCAGGACGGCCAGGCCCTTGGCGGCCTTCCCCTCGATACCCGAGTCGTGGAACTCCGTGCTGTAGCGACGATTGGCGTCGAGCAGGTCGTCGAACACGCCCCCGGTTCTACCAGCCGGGGGCGATCCAGCTGAGCGCCGGCCCGGTCAGGCGTGTCCCGGTTGCCGTGGAGACGGCACGGTCGGACATGGCTCCGGCCCGGGCCGCGTCCGGCGCGACGTGATCAGCCGCGTGCGAGCTCGGCCTGCTCGGCGGCGGTGAAGACCCTCGAGCGCACGATGAAGTGCCGGTCCTCACCGGCGGCGAGCGAGAACCCCTCGGGCTCCCCGGCACCCACGTCCAGGACGAGTTGGGTGTGCTTCCACACCTCGAACTGCCGGGCGTCGATGTAGAAGGGGCAGCCCCCCACCTCGCCCAGCCGGACGTCGTGGCTCCCGATGACGAACTCCCCGTCGGCGAAGCACATCGGCAGGCTGCCGTCGCAGCACCCGCCCGACTGGAAGAACATGACCGGGCCGCGCTCGGCCACCAGCTCGGCGATGGCCTCGAGCGCCGCCGGTGTGGCGATGACCCGTGCAGCCGCTCCGCCCCCGTCCGTGCCCGGTTCGTCGGCGACGGGCACGGCGCAGCCGGGATCGTCCGTGCCCGAGACCCCCCCGCCGGTCCGCATGCCCTAGAAGAAGCCGAGGGGCTTGGCGCTGTAGCTCACCAGAAGGTTCTTGGTCTGGGAGTAGTGCTCCAGCATCATCTGGTGGTTCTCACGTCCGACGCCCGAGATCTTGTAGCCGCCGAACGCCGCGCCCGCGGGGTACAGGTGGTAGCAGTTGGTCCACACCCGGCCCGCCTTGATGGCCCGGCCCACCCGGTACGCCACGTTCCCGTTGCGCGTCCACACGCCGGCGCCGAGGCCGTAGAGGGTGTCGTTGGCGATGCGCACGGCGTCCGCCTCGTCGGTGAACGTCGTCACGGCCAGCACGGGGCCGAAGATCTCCTCCTGGAAGACCCGCATGCCGTTGTGCCCCTTCAGCACCGTGGGCTCGTAGTAGTACCCGTCCCCGAGCTCACCGTCGAGCGTGGTCCGCTCGCCGCCGATCAGCACCTCGGCGCCCTCCTGGCGGCCGATGTCGACGTAGCCGGCGATCTTCTCGAGCTGCTGGGCGGAATTCTGGGCGCCGAGCATGGTGGTCGGGTCCAGGGGGTTGCCCTGGGTGATCTTGCGGATGCGGTCGAGGCAGCGCGCCATGAACCGGTCGTAGACGGACTCCTGGACCAGTGCCCGCGACGGGCACGTGCACACCTCGCCCTTGTTGAAGGCGTAGAGCACCAGGCCCTCGATAGCCTTGTCGAGGAACTCGTCGTCCTCGTCCATGACGTCGGCGAAGAAGACGTTGGGTGACTTGCCGCCGAGCTCGACGGTCGAGGGGATGAGATTCTCCGCCGCGTACTGCATGATCAGGCGCCCCGTGGTGGTCTCGCCGGTGAAGCCGATCTTGGCGATGCGCGGGCTCGACGCCAGGGCCTTGCCGATCTCTCCGCCCGGGCCGGTCACGATGTTGATCACGCCCGGGGGGACGACGCTCTCGATGACCTCCGCCAGCTTCAGGATCGACCACGGGGTGGGTGACGCCGGCTTGACCACCGTGCAGTTCCCGGCGGCCAGGGCGGGGGCGATCTTCCACGCCGCCATCAGGATCGGGAAGTTGAACGGGATGATCTGCCCCACCACGCCGAGGGGCTCGTGGAAGTGGTAGGCGACGGTGTCCTTGTCGATCTCGGTGGTGCGGCCCTCGAGCGAGCGGGTGGCACCGGCGAAGTAGCGGAAGTGGTCGACGGCCAGGGGGATGTCCGCCGCCAGCGTCTCGCGCACGGGCTTGCCGTTCTCCCAGCTCTCGGCGACTGCCAGCATCGTCAGGTTGGCCTCGATGGCATCGGCGATGGCGTTGAGCACCGCGGCGCGCTCGGGCAGCGACGTCTCGCCCCAGGAATCCTTGGCGGCGTGGGCGGCGTCGAGGGCCAGCTCGACGTCCTCGGCGGTGGACCGGGCCACCTCGGTGAAGGGCTGGCCCGTGACCGGGCTGATGTTCTTCATGTACCGGCCCTGGGCCGGAGCCACCCAGTGGCCGCCGATGAAGTTCTCGTAGCGGGGCTTCACGTCCACGAGGCTGCCGGGCCGGCCCGGGGCGACGAAGGTCCCGTCGGCGGTGGTCCCTGCGGTACCGGGCTCCTGTGTGGCGGTCTCCTGTGTACCGGTCTCCTGTGTACCGGTCTCCTGTGTAGCGGTCTCTTGTGTAACGGTCATCGTCGTCTCCAGGCTCGGGATCGAGCCGCTTGCCAGTCGGGGGGTCGGTCGTCGGATCGCCCGACCCGGAGCGGCGACGGCGTCGCGCTCGTGTCCGACAGTACGGAGACACGCCCGTCGGCAGTAGGGCCGAAGGACTGTTCCTCGGGGGGAGGCGCGCCGGCGGTCAGGTGGTGCGTGTTCGCTGAGCGGCGAAGCGGTACCGTCCCCGCCCGCCGGCTTTCGCCGCGTACATGGCGGTGTCCGCCCGGGAGACGACCGAGTCGTAGGTGTCGAGACCCTCGGGGAACATGGCGATGCCGACGCTCGCTCCGACCGACAGGGTGAGCCCCCGGACCGTGAACGGCGTTCCCACCGCCGACACGATCTTCTGAGCGACCGATTCGACATCCTCGGGATGCCGCACGTCCTGGAGCACGACCCCGAACTCGTCCCCGCCGATCCGGGCCACGGTGTCCACCTCGCGCACCACCCGCAGGAGCCGCTCGGCCACACCCGCCAACACCTCGTCACCGATCTTGTGGCCGTGCGTGTCGTTGATCACCTTGAAGCAGTCGAGGTCGATGAACATGAGGGCGTGCCCGGCCCCGCTCCGGCGGGCCAGCGTGATGGCGTGGGTCACGCGGTCCTCGAACAGGCGCGAATTGCCGAGGTCGGTCACCGGATCGTGCAGCGCCTGGTGGCGCACTTCGTCGAGGAGCCTGGCGCCGTCGAGGGCGGTCCCCGCCAGGCTGGCCACGCCGCTCAGGCGCTCCGTCAGGATGTCGTCGGGTTGGGCGCCGTCGGCGACGGGCCCGACGGCCAGGACCCCGAAGAACTCGTCGCGAGCCGACAGGGGCACGACGACCGCCGACGACAGGCCTGTCAACGACAGCACGCCCTGCAGGACCGGATCCGAGATGCCCGTCGCCACGGTGGGGCTCGGTGTGGACAGCATCCGGTTCACGATCCGGTTGTCGCGCAGCGACGCCACGCCGGGTACCGGGACGGAGATGGGCGAGCGGCGGGCCGCCGCGGCTCGCGTGAGCACGGCGTCGCCGCTGTCCCAGAGGAGCACGTACGCCTCCTCGCCGGCCACGATCTCGGGGAGGGCATGGACGAGCAGTTCGGCGACCTCCTGGCGCGACCGCACCTGGGCGAGCGCCTTGCCCAGCGCGAGCAGCGCCCCCAGCGTGGCGTTGCGGTCGCGTGACTCGTCGAGGGCGGCCGCGGTCTCCAGGGCGGCGGCGGCGTGCCCGGCGTAGGCCATGAGCAGCGAACGCTCCTGGGGCAGGAAGTGGTAACCGTCGGGATAGAAGGCAGCCAGGCGTCCGAAGTGGGCACGGGGTGACGCGATCTCGACCAGGAGGCGCGAACCGTGCTCGGCCGTGGGGTCGGCCACGAGGACCTCGCGCAGGGCGTCGTCGACCTCGGCCCGGGCGAAGCCGACGTGGTGGACCCTGGGGGCCAGGTCGCCGGGGAGCTGGGCCACCAGCAGGTAGCGCGGGGCGCGGACCGCGACGCCGGCGCGTCGGGTGATGGTCTCCAGCATGGCGTCGACGTCTCGTGCCGACGACAGGTCCTGGGCGACGGACTCCAGCGCCTCGAAGCGGGTGGTGAGGACCCCCACGCGCTCTCGCAGGAACTCGACCTCGCGCTCCGGGCTGGCCTGCAGCGACGACGTGGGATCCCAGGTGATCGCGAACAGGCACCGCGCGTCGCCGCGGGTCTGGCACTCGCGTTCCTCGACTCGGGCGGGCTCCATCCCGAACAGGACGGGGAATTGCGAGATGGCACCGGCCGTGTACCCGCAGAAGAGCGGGTCCCGCGTGATCGGATGGGTCGTCACCTGGCTGACGAAGGCGTGGTCGTCGCCGACCTCGAAGACTTCGGAACGGGTGACCGTGGACTGCTTCGCCGATATGGCCGGGTACACGCGCAGCAGCTCAGCGGGTGAGCCGAGCGACCGCAGCGTCGTCAGGACCTCGGTCCCCGCGTACTGGCGCAGCACTTCCACACCGGCCTTCCGACCGACGTCGGGGTCGTCGAGCACCCGGGCGGCCGCCGCGAAGATCGCCAGCCCCTGCGGGTAGGTGCTCCATTCGTTCGGGTCCTGCAGTTGGGCCACGGGGCGGCGTTCCCCCGCCTCGTGGCGAACGCGCTCGACGCCGGTGTCGCCGGCCGCCTGGCGCACGTGGGCGAGCAGCGCACCCAGCATCGAGTTGGCCAGGGTGTGGCCGTTCTCGTGGTCGTCCACCCGTTACCCATCGGCACCAGGGCGAGGACCCTTGACGGCCGTGGGCCCCCGCCCGAACGCCCCACGCCCGGAGCTCCACGCACGCTCGAACGCCCCTCGGTCCCGAGCGCCGGACGGGCCGGGCCGTCGGTTGGCGGCGGTTCGTCAGTCGTCCGACGCGCCCGCCACCACCGCGGTGACGTCGGCGCCCGGAGCGAACGTGCTGATGCCGACGGTCAGCCCCGGCGTTCCTCGAGGGCGCGGAGCACGTCGTCGGGGACCCTCAGGTCTCCCCGGCCGGTGCCCACGTTGAGCCCGGGCTTGAACGTGCCGTGGAAGTCGGAGCCGCCGGTGGCCACGAGCCCGCAGCGCTTGGCGATCTCCCGCAAGGCGGTGCGCTGGTCGTGGGAGTACGAGGCGTAGACGGCCTCGATGCCGTCGAGCCCCCCGTCGGCGAGCTCCGCCACCAGCCGCTCCAGGGCCCGGGGCCCGAGCCCGGTCGAGAGCGGGTGCGCCAGGACCGCCACCCCGCCCGACTCGTGGGCCAGCCGGGCGACGTCAGGAGGGTCGATGCGGGCCTTGGGCACGTAGGCGGCGCGCCCGTCGGCGAGATAGCGGTCGAAGGCGTCGTCGACGTCGGCCGCCGCGCCGGCGGCGACGAGGGCCCGGGCGAAGTGGGGCCGGCCCACGCCGCCCTCGTCGCCGGCCTCCGCCACGACGTCGTCGTAGCGCACCCCCGTGCCGAGCTCCACGAGGCGGGCGGCGAGCTCCTGGTTGCGCACCGCCCGGTCCCCCCGGAGCTTCACCAGCTCGTCCTGGAACGGCCCCGCTCCGGGCGTGACGAAGTACACCAGGACGTGCACGGACCCGGCGATCGGGGCGGCCCCCTCGGGTGGTGCGGGCTTGCGGCACGACACCTCGCACCCGGGCACGAGGCGCACGCCGAGCTCGGCCGCCACCCGCCCGGCCTCGTCCAGGCCGGCCAGGCTGTCGTGGTCGGTCAGGGCCAGGGCCGAGCACCCCGCGGCGGCGGCCAGCTCGGCCACGCGGGCGGGCGTCTCCGAGCCGTCGGAGACCCGGGAATGGGTATGGAGGTCGATCACCGCCGGGAGGCTACCCGGGCGCCCGCCACGCTCCACCCGACCGTCACGCCGGCGTGGGAGGGTAGGCTCCACAACGCGGCGAGAGGGTGCGCCGGGGGAGCGGGGAGCCCCCTGAACGTCCGGCGCAGTGAGGGCAGCGCGATGAGGGCCCAGTGAAAGAAGCCTGTGGCGTCTTCGGCGTGTACGCGCCCGGCAGGGCGGTGGCGCAGCTCACCTTCGACGGTCTCTACGCCCTGCAGCACCGCGGCCAGGAGTCGGCGGGCATGGCCGTGAGCGACGGCGAGGCCGTCACCGTGGTGAAGGACATGGGCCTCGTCACGACCGTCTTCGACGAGCGCACGGTGTCGTGCCTCCCCGGCGACCTCGCCATCGGCCACACCCGTTACTCCACGACGGGCGCCTCGGAGTGGCGCAACGCCCAGCCCGTGTTCCGACCCGTGGGCCGGGCCGGGTTCGCGCTGGGCCACAACGGCAACCTGACCAACACGGCGTGGCTCGCCGAGCAGGCCGGCATGCTCCCCGGGGTGGTGGCCTCCGACAGCGACCTCGTGGCCGAGCTGCTGGCGCTGCGGATCCCGGCGCCGCCCGCCTGGGACGCCGAGCTCGACGCCGCCGCCGACGGGCTCGACGGCCTCGACGGCCTCGCCGGAGGTGCGGGCGCCGGGCTCGACGTCGTCGACGATGCCCTCGAGGACGCCCTGCGCCAGGTCCTGCCCCTCGTGGACGGGGCCTTCTCCTTCGTGCTGCTCGACGCCACCCATCTGGTCGGGGTGCGCGATCCCGCCGGGCTGCGGCCGCTGTGCCTGGGCCGGCTCGGGCCCGCCGAGGCGCCGGCGGGATGGGTGCTGGCCTCGGAGACCCCCGCGCTCGACATCGTGGGCGCCACCTTCGTGCGCGAGATCGAGCCCGGTGAGATGGTCGTCGTGGACGGCAAGGGGGTGCGCTCGGAGCAGCTGTTCGCCCCCGAGCGCATCGACCAGCACCTGTGCATCTTCGAGTTCGTGTACTTCGCCCGGCCCGACAGCCTGCTCTACGGGCGCGAGGTGCACAGTGCGCGGCGGCGCATGGGCGAGCTCCTGGCGGTCCAGGCGCCCGTCGACGCGGATCTGGTCATGGGCGTGCCGGATTCGGGCGTCCCCGCCGCCGAGGGGTTCGCCCGCAAGACCGGCATCCCCCACGGCCAGGGCCTGGTGAAGAACCGCTACATCGGGCGCACGTTCATCATCCCCGGCCAGGCGGCGCGCGACGCCGGGGTGCGGCGCAAGCTCAACCCCCTGCGCGAGAACATCGCCGGCAAGCGCATCGTGGTCGTCGACGACTCCATCGTGCGCGGCACCACGCAACGGGCCGTGGTGCGCATGCTGCGCGAGGCCGGGGCCACCGAAGTGCACCTGCGCATCTCGTCGCCGCCGCTGTCGTGGCCGTGCTTCTACGGCATCGACATCCCCGACCGCAACCAGCTGGTGGCGGCCGAGCAGACGGTGGAGGAGGTCGCCGCCTTCCTCAACGTCGACTCGCTCGCCTACCTGTCGCTCGACAACCTCGTCGCCGCCATCGACGTGCCCGGGGCGGGCTTCTGCACGGCGTGCCTCACGGGGGACTACCCCGTGCCCGTCCCGGTCGCGCTGGCCGCCGCCGGGAGCGCTCGGGGGCCGTCGGGCCCGACCACCGCCTGACGTGGGCGAGGACCGCCCCGGCGCCACCTACGCGGCCGCCGGCGTCGACATCGGCGCGGGCGACGCCGCCGTGGCCCGCATCCGCGACCTGGTGGCGTCGACCGCCCGCCCCGAGGTGGTGGGCGGCATCGGCGGCTTCGGCGGGAGCTTCGCCTTGGACCCGGCGCGCTACCGGGCGCCCGTGCTCGTGTCGTCGACCGACGGCGTGGGGACGAAGTCGCTCGTGGCCGCCGCCGCCGGGCGCTACGACACCATCGGTGTCGACCTCGTGGCCATGTGCGTCGACGACATCGTGTGCGTCGGGGCCGAGCCCCTCTTCCTCCTCGACTACGTGACCACCGGGAAGCTCGACCCCGACCAGATGGAGCAGCTGGTCGCCGGGGTCGCCGACGGCTGCCGGCAGGCGGGCTGCGCCCTCCTCGGCGGCGAAATGGCGGAACATCCCGGCTCCCTCCCGCCCGGCGAGTTCGACCTGGCCGGGTTCACGGTGGGCGTGGTCGAGCGCGACCGCATGCTGGGGGCGCACCGGGTGGTGGCCGGGGACGTCCTCGTGGGGCTGCGGTCGCCGGGGGTGCGCTGCAACGGCTACAGCCTGGCGCGCCACGTGCTGCTCGAGCGGGCCGGGCTGGACCTCCTCGGCCCCGCCTGGGAGGGCGCCGACCACACCCTGGCCGACGAGCTGCTGCGGCCCTCGGTCGTCTACGCCCCGGCGGTGATGGCGGCCGTGGGCGGCACCGAGGTGCACGCCGCCGCCCACATCACCGGCGGCGGCATCCCCGGCAACTTGGCGCGCGTGCTCCCCGAGCACTGCGACGCCGTGGTCGACCGCAGGGCCTGGGAGGAGCCGCGCGTGTTCGCCGAGATTCGCCGTCTCGGCGACGTCGACGAGGGCGAGATGGCCCGGGTCTTCAATCTCGGCATCGGCATGGTGCTGGCGCTGCCCGAGGCGTCGGTCGCCGCCGCCCTCGGCGCCCTGGCCGGCGCCGGCCGGCCGGCGGTGGTCATCGGGCGCGTCACCGACGGGGCGGGGCGCGTGCGGATGGGGGAGGGGGCGTGACCCGGACGACCGGGCCCGACGCCGCCACGCTGGACGCGCTGCGCCGGCACCTCATGGACCACTCGGTGCGCACCGGTGATTTCGTGCTGAAGTCCGGTCGCCGCTCGACGTGGTTCATCGACTCCAAGCAGACGGTGTGCCGGCCCGGCGGGATGCTCCTCGTCGCCGACGCGCTGCTGGCGGTGGTCCCCGCCGACGCCACCGCCATCGGCGGCCTCACCATGGGGGCGGACCCCGTCGCCTTCGTCGCCGCCGGGGTGGCCGCCACCCGGGGCCGGGACCTGAAGGCCTTCAGCGTCCGCAAGGAGGCCAAGGGCCACGGGGGTGGCGGGAGCATCGCCGGGGCGCTCGACCCCGGGGACAAGGTCGTGGTGACCGAGGACACCGTCACCCGGGGCACGTCGCTGCTCCAGGCGGTGCAGGCCGTGCGCGCCGCGGGCGCCGAGGTGGTGCTGGCCGTGGCCGTGGTCGACCGCGGCGGGGCCGCCGCCGACCTGCTCGGCGCGCAGGGCGTCGCCTTCCGTGCCCTGCTCGGCGCGCCCGACCTCGGCTTCGACTACGACGAGCGCTGAGCGCTGAGCGCTGAGCGCCGATTGACGCCACGCGTCGGGCCGTCGTGCCGGCGCCCGAGGGGTTCGACTCCCACCGGTGTCACGACGACAGGTCGGCGAGCGCCGGCTCCACCGCCCGGTGGAAGGTGGGATAGGCGTAGATCATGCGCCGGAGGTGGTCGACGGGGACCTCGGCATGCACGGCGAGGGTGAGCATCGACAGCACCTCGCCACCGGCGGGGCCCGCTGAGGTGGCGCCCACGAGCACGCCGCGCCCGGCGTCCTCGACGAGCTTGATGAAGCCTTCGTTGCCCGCCTTGTGGATCCACCCCCGGGTGGAGTCCCGCACCGGGTAGGTCCCGGTGCGCACCGTCAGGCCCTGCTGGCGCGCGGCGGCCTCGCTCAGGCCCACGGAGCCGATCTCCGGGTCGGTGAACGTCACCCGGGGCAGCGCCCGGTAGTCGGCCGCCGGCGGCTCCTCGCCCAGGACGTCCGCCACCACGATGCCGGCCTGGTACATCGCCACGTGGGTGAAGGCCCCGACGCCGGTCACGTCCCCGATGCCCCACACGCCGTCGGTGACGCGCAGCCGGTCGTCCACGGGCAGGGCACGCGCCGTCTCGTCGACGCCGATCGTCGCCGCGCCGATGGCGGCCAGGTCTGGCCGGCGGCCGGTGGCCACCAGGAGCTGGTCCCCGGTGACGGGGCGGTCCCCCTCGAGCTCCAGGACGAAGCGCCCCATGTCGTGGCGCACCGCGGTGATGCGGGCCCCGGTCCGGAGGTGCAGGCCCTCCCGGTCCAGCACGTCGGTGACGAGCGCGCTCGACTCGGGCTCTTCGAGGGCGAGCAGCCGGTCGGCCGCCTCCACGACCCAGACGTCGGTGCCGAAGCGGGCGAACACCTGCCCGAGCTCGACGCCGATGGCACCACCGCCGAGCACCACGAGCGACGAGGGCAGGGTGTCGGCCTCGATGGCGTCGCGGTTCGTCCAGTATCGGCCGGCGAGCTCGGCGAGGCCGGGGATGGGCGGGGCCCAGGGCTCGGCCCCGGTGGCGACGACCACGGCGCGCCTCGCCTCGTAGGCGTCGTCGCCGACCACGACGCGCCCCGGGCCGTCGAGGCGTCCCCAGCCGCGCACGAAGCGCCCGCCCTTCCCCTCGAAGCGCTCCACGGCCACCCGGTCGTCCCAGTCGTCGGTGGCCTCGGCGCGGATGCGGCGGGCCACGGGCGTCCAGTCGGGTGTGACCGTGGCGCTCCCCGCCATGCCGGGCACGCGCCGCGCCTCGGCCAGCAGGTTGGCGGCGCGGATCATCATCTTCGACGGGATGCAGCCCCAGTACGGGCACTCCCCGCCGAGCAGGTTGCCGTCGACGCCGACGACGTCCAGGCCCGCCCGGGCCAGCCGGCCGGCGGCCTCCTCGCCGCCCGGGCCCATCCCCAGCACCACCACGTCCACCTGCTCGGTCATGCCGCCTCCCGCGTCGGTCGCGCCGCTTCTGCGTCGGAACCTACCGCCGACGGCGATCCGACTCGGGGCGGCCTGCCCGGCCCGTGCCGGCAAGGCCGTCCAGGTGCGAACGGCAGGGTGCGGGGTGCCGTTCGCCTCTACTGCCCGTGCCTGGGGAAGGCCAGTGTGGGTCGTATGTTGACCGACAGCGAGGGCTTGGAGGTTCTCGTGGAGGAGGAGTGCCTGAAGCTCCTCGACTCCGCGTCCCTGGGGCGCATCGCCGTGACGATCGGCGCGGTGCCCGCCATCTTCCCGGTGAACTACCAGCTGCTCGACGGGCAGATCCTGTTCCGCACCGGCGAGGGGACGAAGCTCCACAACGCCTCGGACAGCGCCGTGGTCGCCTTCGAGGTCGACGAGGTCGACGAGGTCACGCACGAGGGGTGGAGCGTGCTGGCGGTGGGTGTCGCCCGGGAGGTCAGGGACCGGATGCTGGCCTCGTCGGTGCTCGAGCGCCTGCCCCATCCGTGGGCGCCCGGGCGACGTAACCACCTGATCGCCATCGTCCCCGAGTTCGTGTCCGGACGGCGGATCGTCCAGGTCCCACAGCCGTCGTAGGCGCCGCGTCGTCGCCGCGGGCGGCCCGGGGCGGGCGGGTCAGGAGACCGTGGGCCCCTGGGCGCGCCCGATGTCGGCCATGAGGTCGATCCAACCCTGGATGTCGCTGTTCTTGTAGTCGACGTGCGCCTTCAGGTCCGCGGGCACGAAGAACTCGAACCCGTCGGTCTCCATGGCGTCGACGATGCCGGCCGCGCACTGCGCCGCGGTGGCGAACTCGCCCCCGGTCAGCCCGGGCAGCTCCCCGGGTCGTTGGTCCCAGATCTCGGTGGCGATGGCACCGGGCTGGACCAGCTTCAGCTCGACGGGGGTGTCGGCGAGGTCCATGGCGGCCGCCTCGCTCCAGCCCGACATGGCGAACTTCGACGCGCAGTAGGCGGACTCGTGGACGATGCCGAAGCGGCCGCCGCCGCTGGCGACGTTCACGATCGTGCCCGACCCGCGCCCCAGCATGAGGGGGAGGATCGCCAGGTTCATGCGGATGGGGGACAGGAAGTTCGTCCGCATGACCACGTCGAGGTCCTCGGCGGTGTGGTCGGTGACCAGCTTGCGCTTCCCGACGGCGGCGTTGTTGACGAGGCAGTCGAGCGCGCCGAACGCCGTCCAGGCGTCGTGCACCAGCTGCACCGAGGCATCCACGTCCGACAGGTCGGCGACCCACATGCGCGAGCCGGGGGCGTGTCGGCGGCACCGGGCGAGTGTCTGGGTGAGGCGATCGGCCCGGCGGGCCACGATCCCCACCGTGGCGCCCCGCTCCGCCAGCATCGGTGCCAGCGCCTCGCCGATGCCCGACGACGCGCCCGTCACGAGGATGGTGGCGCCTTCGACTCTCACGTCCCGGCCTCCCCCGTCGGGTCCTCGAGAATCCGCGGCCGACGGCCGGGCGGTGATCCGAGTGGTGAACGGCGCCCGTCGACCCGCCGGGCGGGGAGGTCGGTCAGCCGACCCCTCCCGCCGGGACGGTGTCCACGAGCTCGCTGCGTCCTACCGCCGACGCGCCGGTGCCTTGCGGGCGGTGGCCTTGCGCGCCGGTGCCTTGCGCGCCGGTGCCTTGCGGGCCGGTGCCTTGCGGGCGGTGGCCTTGCGCGCCGGGGCCTTCTTGGCGGTTGCCTTGCGGGTGGCAGTCTTCTTGGCCGGCGCCTTGCGGGCGGTCGCCTTCTTGGCGGTCGCCTTGCGTGCCGCCGGCGCAGCCTTGCGCGTCGCCACCGGAGCGGCCGTCTTCCCTGCGGCGCGCACGGCGTCGTCGCTCGTCGGGAAAGCGCCGCGCTTGAGCTTCGGGGCACCCGACGGCGACATCACGGCGTCCTTGAACGCCTTCACCGGAGTGATGCGCGCCTTCTTGGAGGCCTTGATGCGGATCGTCTCTCCCGTGGCGGGATTGCGGCCCATGCGGGCGGGACGGTCGACCTTGACGAACTTGGCGAACCCGGTGATCGCCACCGGCACACCCTGCGCCACTACCGCGGTCACGACGTCGGTGAAGCCCTCCAGGACAGTGGACACGGTCCTGAGGTCCACATCCGCCTGCACGGCCACCGCTTTGGCAAGCTCTCTTTTGTTCATGGGGGCCTATTGTGCTCCACCTTTGCGCGGGCGCGCCAAGTGAAGCGTCGAGCGGTGCGGGCTCAGCGCCCCAGCATCCAGCGGCCGGCCCGCATGGCACGCCGGCCGAGCGCGCCGCCGAGGTCCGGGAGCCGCACACCCGCCCCCGCGTCGGCCAAGCGCGAGTACCAGCGGCGGGGAGCGCTCGCCAGGACGAGGAGCGCTAGGCCCAACAGGACGAGGAGGGCGCCGAGGCGGGCGGTCCACCCCACCCCCTTGCCCGGCCCGGTGAAGGCCAGGGAGCTGCTGGAGACCACCGGCGTCTGGGACCCCGAGCCCCCACCCGACCCCGCGGTGGCCGGTGGCTTGGTCGTCGTGGTGGCGGCGGCCGCCGAGGTCGTGGTGGTCGTGGGCGCCACCGTCGTGGTGGTGGCGGCCACCGTGGTCGTCGTCGTCGGCGCCACGGTCGTGGTGGTCGTGGGGGCCGTCGTGGTGGTCGTGGGGGCCGTCGTGGTGGTCGAGCCCGTGGTGGTGGTGGTCGTGGTCGTCGTGGTGGGGTCCGGCTGCAGGAGGATCAGGCCGCCACCCGAGACGTTCGTCCCCGCCGCGAAGCAGGCCGTGGTGGCGGGACAGGCGACGTCAGAGATGTCGCTCGCCTCGGGTGGGATCGCCTCGGAGGCCCATGTCGCCCCGCTGTCACCGCTGGCGAGGAGCTCGGCCCCGCCGCCCGATGCGGTGGCGAGCGCGCTGTCGTGGAGGGCCGCGCCGAGGATGGCACGGCTGCGGGTCGCCCCGCCCAGGACGTGACCGCGCACGGTCCGGTGGCTGGCCGCCGCGGCCCGGACCCACCGGAAGGCCGTGGCCAGGCCGACGGAGCTCGTGGTGGTGGCGCCTGCGCCTGCGCCGGGGACGCTCCCACCGCCGGTGGCGCTCAGGAGCTGCCCACCGGCGAAGCACTGTGTCGTGGTGGGGAGGCAGCCGATGCCTTCGAGCGGGCCGGTGCCGGCGGGGACCGTGCCGGCCTGCCATGTGATCCCCCCGTCCGAGGTGTCCACCACGCTGGCGCCGGCCACCACGCCGGCGGACAGGCCGTCGCCGACGGCTGCACAGGACGTGGCCGACAGGCAGCTGATGCCGAAGAGCGGCCCCGTGCCCGCCGGGGTGGTCTGCGCCGTCCACGTGGCACCGCCGTCGGCGCTGGCGAAGATCGCCGCCGTGACGCCCGTGATCTGGTCGCCGCCGGCGCCGACGGCGAGGCACGACGTCGCCGACGGGCACGCCACGCCGAGGAGCTCCAGGGAGCCGGCCGGCAGCACGCCGGGCGTCCAGGTGGTGCCGCCGTCGGTGGTGGCGACGGTGACCGACGCCGTCTCGGTGGCGTTGGACCCGACGGCGACGCACGCGCTGGCCGACGTGCAGGTGACCGCCATGAGCGGGCCCGTCCCCGCCGGCAGGTTCTGGGGCGTTCCCCAGGTGGTGCCGCCGTCGGTCGTCTCGATCACGATGCCCGCGCTCGCGGTGCCGCTGTTGGACCCGACCCCGTAGCACGTGGAGACAGAGGGGCAGGCGATGCCGAGCAGCTGCCCGCTGCTCGCCGGGATGGGCTGCGGGGTCCAGGTGGTGCCGCCGTCGGTCGTGGCGTAGACGGCGCTGCCGCTGGCGTCGAAGCCGATGGCGTAGCAGGTGGTGGCCGAGGGGCAGCTGATGGGACCGAGGGACCCGGTGCCCCCCGGCAGGCCCTCGGTGGTCCAGGTGGCACCGCCGTTGGCGGTGCCAAGGACCTTCGCCACCGAGCCGTCACCGTTGGACGTCATGGCGACGCACGAGGCGGCGGGCCGGCAGGCGACGGCGGCGATGGGCCCGGTGTCGCCGGGGAGCGTCTGGGTGGTCCACGTGGCGCCGCCGTTCGTGGTCCCGACCATCACTCCGAACGTGAAGTTCTGGTCCTCGCCGCCCACCACGCACGACGTCGCCGACGCGCAGCTGACACCCTGGAACGCCCCCGCGGTGGCGGGGACGGCCTGGCTCACCCAGGTGGTGCCGTTCGCGGTGGTGTCGATCTCCGCCGCGGAGCCGTCCGCGTTGTACCCGGCGGCGACGCACATCGACACCGTGGGGCATGACACCGCCGAGAGGTCGCCGGCGCTGTTGGGGGCGTTGCGGTTCACCCACTTGGCTCCCCCGTTGGTGGTGGCGATGATGGCCGCGGCCGATCCGTCGGCGGTGGTGCCGACGGCCACGCACGTGGTGAGCGAGGCGCACGACAGGGCTTCGATCGGCCCCATGGCGGCCGGGACGGTCTGCGGTACCCAGGTGGCGCCGCCGTTGGCGGTGGCCACCACCACGGCGGTCAAGAAGTTGGGGTCGGTCCCCGCCGCCGTGCACGACGTGGCGCTCGGGCACACGACGCCGAAGAGCGCCCCGGCGGCGGCCGGAGCCGTCTGGCTCGTCCAGGTGGTGCCGCCGTCGGTGGTGGCCACGATCACGCCGGCGGTCTCGGCGGCATTGGACCCGACGGCCACGCACGACGTGGCGCTGGCGCAGCTCACGCCGAAGAGGGGCCCGGCGCCGGCGGGCGGGCTCTGGCTCGTCCAGGTGGCCCCGCCGTCGGCGCTGGCCATGATCTCGGCCCCGGTGAAGTCGGCGTTGGCACCGACGCCGATGCACACCGTCGCCGTGGGGCACGACACGCCCGACAGGGGTGAGACGGGCCCGGTGTAGGAGGCGCTGGTCTGCCACCCCGACGCCGTGGCCGAGGCGTGCGTGGACAGGAGCAGGCCCCCGCCCACGGCGGCCACCAGGGCGGCCACCACCCGGACGCGGACGCGCCCACGGCCGGTGCCGGTCGGGGGAGCGGGCCTGATGGCCACCCCGTGCGTAGGAGCGATCGCTCCGGGCGCGATCGAGCGCGTCCAGATCTGACGGCGTCGTCCAGACATCATCCCCACCCCCCCCAGAAAGCCCCCGCCGGTGGGAGTCGTCCCAGGTAGACGAACGCTACTGCCTGGACGGCGGGGTTATCAATCGGTGGGGCGGCCGCCCCGGGCGCGCGGCCCGGGGCGCCTGGTGGTCGGGACCGGCGTCGATCCGGTGACCTCACGCTTTTCAGGCGCGCGCTCTACCAACTGAGCTACCCGACCGTTGTCTGCCGCGGACAACGTCCGTGGCGGCGGTCCTGACGGGATTTGAACCCGCGACCTCCGGCTTGACAGGCCGGCGTGCACTCCAGACTGCACCACAGGACCCCGGTCAGCGTCGCCCCACCGCTGCACCCCCAACGGGATTCGAACCCGTGTTACCGCCTTGAAAGGGCGGCGTCCTCGGCCACTAGACGATGGGGGCTGGACCGATCAGGGCTTTTGCAGGTTAGCAGGGTCCCTCCCGGCGCTCACCCGGGCGCGGCGCCGTCGACGAGCCCCCACTCGGAGCCTCCGGGCGTGTCGCGGACCTCCACCCCGAGGGCCACCAGCCCGTCGCGCACGGCGTCGGCCTCGGCGAAACGGCGTTCGGACCGCGCCGCCTCGCGCAGCGACAGGGCGAGATCGACGAACGGGCCCACCACGGTCGCCGGGTCGCGGGTGCCGCGCTCGGCCACCGTGCCCAGCTCCGCCACCATGGTCCGCAGGCTGGCGCGACCGCGGTCGAGCGCGTCGGACTGCAGGGTGTCGGCGCTCCAGGCCCACAGCTCGTCGTCGAGCGCCAGCACGGCGCGCACCATGCCCTCGGCGTCCGAGCCGTCCCGGGCGGCGCGGAACGACTCTTCGTGGAGCCTGATCGCGCTCAGCAGGGGCGGGCCGTCGCGGTCGGCCGACCCCGCGCCCGCCCCGGCGGCACCTCCTGGCGTCCCGGCTGCCGGGCCGCCGGCTGTGTCCGTGCCGGGCACCGCCGTGCCGGGCACCGCCGTGCCGGGCACCGCCAGCGCGGCGTCGCCGGTCCCCCCGGCGGCG
The DNA here is from genome assembly GCA_035531755.1 of Acidimicrobiales bacterium. Lineage (NCBI taxonomy): Bacteria > Bacillati > Actinomycetota > Acidimicrobiia > Acidimicrobiales > Acidimicrobiales bacterium. The sequence goes on from DATKSK010000023.1 coordinate 19,179, forward strand.
AGCTCGGCGGCGAGCCCGGGGATGCGGTCGAAGGGCACCGTCTCCCCGGCCTCGATCCGCACGGACCGGCCCCGCACCCGCACGGTGACCCCCCCGTGGCCCTGCACGGCGGCGGTGCCGGCGTCGAGGTCCACGCACAGGGCGGTGTGCTCGTCGACCCCCAGGACGAAGGCGCCCTCGGGGAGCTCGCGCTCCAGGGCCGCCAGCCGGTCCTCCCCCAGGTAGCAGAAGCGCGTGTCGTGGGTGCCGCCCTCGGCGTTGTCGTAGTGGGGGATGAGGGCAACCCGCAGGCCGAGGGGCGCCAGCAGGTCGAGCCCCGGGGCCCAGCGCGGGTGCTCGCCCACCTTGTAGACCTCGTAGACGGGTACGGTGACCACGCCCAGGGTGAGCGCCGCCGCCGACGAGAAGGTGAGGGCCCCCCCGAGGGCCAGCTTCTCGGCCAGGACCGAGGGGACGAGGGTGCCCTGCCACTGGCGCAGGGCATAGGTGGGGCTGCCGGGGCCGGCGAACACCAGCGCCGCCGCCACCAGCCGGGCGATGACGGCGTCGCCCCCGGGCCCTTCCAGGTCCGCCGCGGACCGCATGCCGGCGACGTCCAGGGTGGCCCCGACGCTGTCGCGGAAATACGAGACGGTGCGCGCCGCGATCTCCGCCGCGTTGGTCTGGAACCCGAAGGGGGTGTCGAGGAGCAGGGCCCGGACCGGCCCCGGCCCCAGCCGCTCGACCACGGCACGGTGGACCTTCACCATGGTCGGCGCCGTCTCGCCCGACCCCATGATCGTCAGCAGGCGGGGCCCGGACATCGCAGCGCGAGATCTTACGGGTCCCGGCCTCTCACCGGTCCCGTGGGTCGGGAGCGGTGGCGCCGCCCTTGGGCAGCCCGGCGGCCAGGGCGTCGACGATCTCCCCCTGCAGCATGCTCAGGTACTGGTAGACGGTGAATTGGTCCGACCGCGGGTCGTCGGGCTCGATCTCCACCACGTCCTCGCTGACGTCGAGCTGGGTCCCGAGGACCAGGCGCAGGACCTCGACGGCCCCCAGCCACCCGTGCAGCTCGTCCTCGTCGATGCTGGTCTCGTCCACGGTGTCGGTCAGGACCGCGAGGGCGTGGCGATGGTGATCGAGGAGCTGGGCCCCCATCATCTCCCGGTACTCGGCCTGGGCCGCCTCGTCGTCGGGGTAGGCGACGGGGAAGAGCCGCTGCGCCGACGGCTCGTCGTGCTCCACCAGCTCGCGGGCCTGCTCGGGCAGGGCCCGCAGCAGCTCGCGCTCGGGGAGCTCCAGGCCGGGGCGGATGCGCCCCTGGCGGTCGCGCCCGAAGCGCTTCCGCCCGATCACCGGCACCACCCGATCAGCGGGCACGGCCCCGTCAGCGGGCACGGCCCCGTCACCGTCTCCGCCCCGTCACCGTCTCCGCCCCGTCACGACGACTGCTCCATGGTGGCCCACAACCCGTGCTCGTGGAGCCGGAAGACGTCGAGCTCCGCCCGCTCGCGGGGCCCCGAGGTCACGACGGCCCGGCCCTTGTGGTGGACGTCGAGCATCAGCTTGGTGGCCTTGTCGCGGCTGTAGCCGAAGAGCTTCTGGAAGACGTAGGTGACGTACGACATCAGGTTGATGGGGTCGTTCCACACGATGACCATCCACGGCCGGTCCGGGCGCACGTCCTCCCCGCCCTCGGGCCGGTCGACCTCGACGGGCCGGACCTCGGTCCCGGGCCCCGTCATCGGGGGGCCGGCGTCGGCGACGCGGCGTCGGCGGGGATCCCGAGGGCGGGAGCGGGAGCGCCGGGGGCGTCGGCCCGGGGTGCCGGCGCGCGGGCGAGCCCGTCGTGGAACCACAACATCGCCGACCACACCACGGTGGCCCCGAAGACGTGCACGCCCACCAGGAGGGGCGGAAGGTGGATGAAGTACTGGGTGTACCCGATGACGCCCTGGGCCACCATGGCGGCGAGGAGGAGCCGGGCCCGCTCCGCCACCGTGGCCGGCGCCCCGCTGCGCCCCAGGAGCACCAGCACCACGAGCGTGAGGCCGACGAGCACGAGCACGATCCCCGAGTGGACCCGTGCCATGTCGGCCAGGGCCACGGGCACCCGCTTGGCGCCGGGGCCACCGGCGTGCGGCCCGGCCCCCGTGGTGGCCGTGCCGGCGGCCAGCGCCACGACCAGGACGCCGACCATCGCCCGGGTCACCCCGACGACGCTGCGGTCCACGACCGGCACGCGCCGCCCGGTCCCGGGCTCGCGGCCCGCCCGCAGGGCCAGCACCACGGCGTCGCTCAGCACGGCGATGCCCAGCATGAAGTGGGCCATGACCACGTAGGGATTGAGCTTGGTGTAGACGACCACGGCCCCGAGGACGGCTTCGCCCACCACGCCGGCCACCAGGCCGCCCGACAGCCAGACGAGGTCGCGCCGGGCCGGCGCCCGCCGCAGGGCCGCCACCAGCGTGACGACCGTCAGGATGCACAGGACCACCACCACCATGCGGTTGCCGAACTCCACGGCCGGATGGAACGCCAGCGGCGGCGTGAGGTGGTGGCGGGCGCAGGTGGGCCAGTCGGGGCAGCCGAGCCCCGAGTCGCTCAGCCGGACGGCCGCGCCCGTCACGATGTTGAGGAGCACCACCGCCACCGCCAGCTGGGCGATGCGGAGGAAGGAGCGGGGGCCGACGGCGGCGAGTTTCACCGGACGGTCATCGTACCGGCGGGGCGCCGGGCCCCCCTCGGCGCGGCCGGGGTCGTGGGACGGGCGCGGCCGGGAGTGCCGTCGTAGACTCCCCCCGATGTCCCTGCTGAATCCCGCCATCCCCCGCAGCGTCCGGGCGGGAGGAGCGAGAGTGCGTACCTACGTGGCGCTGACCAAGCCGCGCATTATCGAGCTGCTGCTGGTCACGACCCTGCCCACCATGCTCGTGGCCGACCGCGGCGTGCCCTCGGTGGCGCTCATGGCAGCCACGCTGCTGGGTGGGACACTGGCCGCCGGCGGGGCCAACGCCCTCAACATGGTGCTCGACCGCGACATCGACCGGGTCATGCACCGGACCCGCCACCGCCCGCTGGTGACGGGCGACGTCACCCCGCTCGCCGCCACCGTGTTCGCCGTCACGCTCGAGGCGGTGGCCTTCGCCGAACTGTGGGCGTGGGTCAACCTGCTGTCGGCGGTGCTGGCCGTGGCGGCCACGGCGTTCTACGTCGTCGTCTACACGCTGTGGCTCAAGCGCACCTCCAGCCAGAACATCGTGATCGGCGGGGCGGCCGGTGCCGTGCCCGTGCTCGTGGGGTGGGCGGCGGTCACCGACCGGCTCGGCTGGGCGCCGCTCGTGCTCTTCGCGGTGATCGTGATCTGGACCCCGCCACACTTCTGGGCGCTCGCCATCCGCTACCGCGAGGACTATGCGGCCGCCAACGTCCCGATGCTTCCGGTGGTGGCCACGTTCCGTCGCACCGCCCGGCAGATCCTGCTGTACACGGTGGTGCTCGTGGCGGTGACCGTGCTGTTCGCGGCGGTGGGCCACATGGGGGCGCTGTACCTGGCGGGCGCGATCGTGCTCGGGGCCCTGTTCGTCGTGTTCGCGCTGCGACTGCGCCGCGACCAGACGCCGCGTGCCGCCATGGCGCTGTTCCGGTACTCGATCACGTACCTCACCCTGCTGTTCGTCGCCATGGCCGGCGACGTGCTCATCCGATTCCATTGACGGCCCCGGCCGGCGGGCGGGTGTCCCGCCCGGCGCGCCGCCGGGCCCTGTCCATCGCCGCAGGCGTGGTCCTCGGGGCCGTCCTGTGGCTGGCGCTGACCCTGACGGGCGGTCCCGGTCCGCACCAGGCACCCGCCTTCTCGCTGCCGCGTCTCGGCGGCGGCCCCGCGGTGGCGTACCCGGTGCGCGGTGCCGAGGCCCGGCGTCCCGTGGTGCTCGTCTTCTTCGCGTCGTGGTGCACGCCGTGCCGCGCCGAGCTGCCCGCCGTGGCCCGCGTCGCCGACCAGGTCCGGGGGGCGGGCGGTCACGTGCTCTTCCTGGGTGTCGACGGCAACGATGATCCCGCCAGCGGCCTCTCCTTCGCTCGGCACAGCGGCGTGTCCTTCGCCGTGGGCGCGGACCGTGACAGCTCGCTGGCGCCGAAGTTCTCGTTGGTCGGCTACCCGGGCACGGTGTTCATCGACGCGTCGGGGAATGTCGCCGGGAGCGTCCGCGGTCCGGTGACCCGGGCCACCCTCGAGCGCTGGGTCTCGCGCCTTGGCGCCACCTGACGACACGACCGGAGGGCCTGATCGGCCGGCCGCCCCGGACGCGGCCCGATGTTCCCCGGTAGTGTCGGCGCCGTGCCGAACCGCGCCGGCGTGGGGGATGCCCGGGTCGCCGGGCGGGTCGCATCCCCGCCGCGCGACGCCGGCATGGCGCCGAGCGACGCCGGCTCCATGAACGGCGACGCCGGCTCCATGAACGGCGACGCCGGCGCTCACGACCCGTCGGCGCCCGTCGTCGACCGGGCGGCGGCGTTCGCCCGCGGCGCGCCGAGGATCCCCCGCAAGGCCGTCCTCGTCGTCCTGGCTGCCGCCGTGGTGCTCGGCGGCGGCGGGGTGGCGCTCGAGCACCTCCTGGCGGGCGCCGGGCTGAACCCGGGAGCCACCGGCTCAACGGGCGCCACCGGCTCAACGGGCGCCACCGGCGCTCGAGGCGGGCCGTCGCGCCGGGCGACGACGGGGCCGGTCCTGGCACCCCCGGTCTCGGAGCCGGCGCGTCAGATGAGCGCCCGCCTGTCGTCGTTCATGGGCATCGCCACCCCCAGGCCCGCGCCCGCCCCGTCGCTCGCCCTCGTCGACCAGGCGGGCACCCCGGTGTCGCTGTCCGCCCTGCGGGGCAGCGTGGTGGTGATCACGTTCTTCGGGGCGCCGTGCACCGACATCTGCCCCGTCCTGGGCCCCGAGATCGCCGCCGCCGACGCCGCGCTGGGCCCGGCGGCCTCCCGCGTGGTGTTCCTCACGGTGAACACCGATCCGCTGCACCTGGCGCGCCTGCCCGCTCCCGCGGCGGTGACCGGCGTCGGACTCGGCGCCGGCGCCCTGGCGAATTGGCACTTCCTGACGGGGTCGGTGCGACAGCTCGATCCGGTCTGGCGCCGGTACGGCGTCGCCATCACCGCCTCCGCGGCCACGGGAACGGTGGCGCACAACGACGTCATGTACTTCGTCGACCCGACCGGTGTGATCCGGTACCGGGCCACGCCGTTCGCCGACGAGAGCGCCGCCGGCGTGTTCACCCTCCCTCCGGCCAGCCGGACGCGCTGGGCGGAAGGCATCGCCTCGTACGCCCGACGGCTCCTGCAGGGTGCGTCGTGACGGGCCCCACGGGTGCCACCTCGACGCTGGCCCAGCCCGCCGGCCCGGACGCCGGCGCCGCCCGGGTGCCGTGGTACCGGCGCCGGGCGGTCCTCGTGGTGGCGGGGATCGTGGTGGTGGTCGCGGCCGCGGTCGTCGTCGACCTCCCCCGCCACGCCTCACGGTCGTCGCAGGTCGCCACCGACGCCCAGGTCGTGGACGAGATCAACACCGACATCGGCCCGTGCCGGTACGCGGTCACCGAGGCGTTCACCCTGTACCGCGCCCTGACCGACCCCGCCACGTCGGCCGCCGACCGGGGCCGTGTCCCCGCCCTGCTCACGGACGACCAGCGGGTGTGCTCGTTCACCGACTCCGACATCGTCGACCTCGCCAGCATCGAGATCCCGGGCACGGCGGCCGGGTCGCACCTGCGCCGCGTCGTCGACTCGGTGACGCTGTGGGTCACGGGCGACGCCCTGGCGGCCGTCGAGGCGATCCAGACCCTGGCGGCCAAACCGGCCGACGCCACCGCCCTGGCCTCGCTGGACAGGGCCCGGCACGAGATGGTGGCCGACCAGAGGATCGTCGCCGCGCAGCTGGCGGCCGCCGAGCGGGCACTGGGCGCCAGACCGGGGCATCCCGACCTGCCGCGGCTGCCGCTCCCGGCGCCGCCGCGCTGAGGGGATCGCCGGGCCGACCGGTCCGGCGGCGTGGCACCGGTCCGGCTCGGCCGGGTCGTTCAGCGGTCGGGCTCGGGGCGGTGCCCGGCGCCGGCGGCCGCCCACGACCGGCGACGCCCCTCGCGCACCAGGCGGTGCATCTCGTTGTCGGGGTCGTCGTCGGTCCGCAGCCAGGACATCAGGTTCCAGAAGATCACCGGGATGAATGCGCAGATCGCCGCGAGCCACAGCACGCCGGTGGTGAGCTGCTGGTCCGCCCACACGCTCACCCCGCGCCCGGGCACGTGGAGGTAGGCGCGGTACCACGAGGCGTGGGCCAGGCCGAGGACGTACGCCGCCGCCCACACGGCCCACATGGCGAAGGCCGCCAGCGCGGCGCGCCTGGGGTGCGCGAGGCGGGGCGTGAGCGGAGGGGACGCCACGCACTCCAGCCACAGCGCCACGCCGCACGCCACGAGGCTGGCGGCCTCGGCCACCACCAGCCACGGATGGCGGGCCAGGGCGTCGACCGCGGCGGGCACGCGCCAGGCCACGATGACGCCCACGTCGAGCGCCAGGACGGCGAGGCTCCGTACGAACTCCGGGTGCCGCCGCCGGGCCGCCTGCAGGCGGTCGACGGGCCCGGCCGCACGCGACGCCGCCGACCCGGGCCGGGCCCCGGCTGACGGGGCCGCCAGCCGGAGGAACCGCCACGGCGCGCCCAGCACGAGCAGGGCGGGTACGGCGATGGCGAAGAGGGCGAACTGGACGGCCTGGGCGTACTCGAGCCGACGGGCCTCGGTGGACAGCGGCGGCACGAACGCCACCACGAGGAGGATCACGGCCAGGACGGCGAGCAGGCGGCGCGTCCCGTCGGTGTCCGGCGGCCGCCCGTCGGCGACCGCGCCGGTCACCGGGTGGAGCGGCGCTGGAAGAACCCCCACAGGCACACGAGGGCGAGCGTTCCCACGGGGATGGCGAAGGTGAGGACCTGGGGCCCGATGAAGCTGTCCGTCCCTGCCGGCATGTGGCCGCCTTTCGCCGCCGCCCTCGGCAACCCCCCGCCGGCGCCGGTCACGCTCCGGGCGGGCTGCCGATCGTGCGGATCAGATCACGTAGAAGAGTACCCAGAACAGCACGCTCACGAGGCCCATGAACCCCCAGAAGTACGAGCAGCCCTCCAGGTTGGCCCGGAAGAGCCGGGCCACGGGGAGCGCCGAGCGCGCCGCCCCGCCCTCCTCGGCCACGGCCCGGCGCAGGCGCAGCGACCGGGCCAACAGCGTCTCGAGCCAGTACACCCCGCCGAGCAGCAGGGCGATGTTCATCGCCGCCCACCCCACGAAGCACGAGGCGTAGCCGCTCGAGCCGGGGAAGAACGGGAGCTGGGTGAGCTCCCACACCTGCAGCCCGACGGCGAGCAGCCCGCCGCCCACGGCGGTCCAGCCCGCCACCTCCCAGTCGAGGGTCAGGCCCCGGCGCAGGCGCAGCGTCCCGTAGGCGTTGAGGACGGCGCTCGCCACCACCACGGCGAAGATCGCCGCGCCGATGCCGGTCGGCGCCGTGATGCCACCAGGGCGCCACAGCTGTTCGCTGTTGGCCGACCGCAGGTAGAAGTAGGCGAAGGCGAGCGAGGCGAAGGCGAAGGCGACGATGCCGATGAGGAGGCGTCCGCCGGTCCACATGGCGCCCTCGGCGGAGCGCAGCTCGTACTCGATCTCCTCGGGCGTCTCGCGCAGGGTCGGCGTGTCGGCCACGGCGTTGGCTCCCCCTCGGCTCATCGGGTCGGGTGTCATGCGATCGGCGGCCTGGGGTCGAACTCGCCCTCGCCCCCGGTGCCCGGCGGCGACAACGCCTCGGGCGACACCGCCGAGTCCTCGGGGACCGCACCCACGGACACGAGCGATCCCACCCCGAGGTCGGCGACCGCCGGGGCGTCAGGCTCGCTGTAGTGGTACGGGTCGGCGAGGACGACGGGGATGCGCGTGAAGTTGTGCTCCGGCACGGGCGTGGCGGTCTGCCACTCCAGTCCCCGCGAGTCCCACGGGTTGGCCGGGGCGGGCTTGGGGTCGATGAACATCGACCACACGAAGTTGGCCACGAAGATGAGGAACGACGCGCCGAGCAGGAAGGCGCCCGCCGAGGAGATGTCGTTCAACGTCTGGAGCCGCTGAGCGTACTCGAACACCCGCCGGGGCTGCCCGAGGATCCCGACCATGAACAGCGGGAAGAACGTCAGGTTGAAGAAGACGAACATCGTCCAGAAGTGCCACTGGCCGAGCTTCTTGTTCATGGTCTTGCCCGTCATCTTGGGGAGCCAGAAGTAGAGGCCGCCGAAGAAGGCGAAGACCAGGCCGCCCATGATCGTGTAGTGGAAGTGGGCCATGACGAAGAAGCTGCCGTGCACGGTGACGTTCACCGGGACGTCGGAGAGGAACACACCGGTCACGCCGCCGATCAGGAAGTTGAAGTACATGCCGAGCGCGAACAGCATCGGCACCTCGAACCTGATCTTGGCTTTCCACAGCGTGCCCAGGCCGACGAGATAGATGAACCCCGTCGGGATGGAGATGAGCTCGGTGGTGAGCATGAACAGCGGCCGCATGTCGGGGTTGATGCCGCTCTGGAAGAGGTGGTGCTGCCATACGAAGAACGACAGCAGCGTGACCCCGATCATGCCCGCCGCGCCCACGCGGTAGGCGAACAGGGGCTTGCGCGTGAACACCGGCAGCATCTCGGCCACGATGCCGAAGCCGGGCAGGGCCATGATGTAGACCTCGGGGTGCCCGAAGAACCAGAAGAGGTTCTGCCACAGGAACTGGCTGCCCCCGTGCTCGGCCACGAAGAACCCGGTCTGCGCCGTGCGGTCGAGGATCCCGAACAGGCCGGCCGTCACCAGGGTCGGGGTGGCCAGCGTCAGCAGGGACGCCGTGGCCAGGATGGACCACACGAAGATCGGCACCCTGCCCCACGTCATGCCGGGCGCCCGGTAATTGATGATGGTGGCGGCCAGGTTGAAGCCCGCCGCGATCATGCCGATGCCGATGACCGCGAAGCCCACCAGGTAGGCGTCCATTCCCACCGAGGCCTGGGTCTGCAGCGGGGCGTAGCCCGTCCAGCCCGTGGGGAAGCCGCCCAGGGGGAGGGCGCTCAGGATGACGAGGTACCCCGCCGCGAAGATCCACAGCGAGAACGCCTCCACCCGGGGGAAGGCCATGCGCCGGCTGCCGATCATGAGGGGCACCAGCCAGTTGCCGAGCGGGCCGATCACGATGGACGACGCCATCATCATCATGATCGTCCCGTGCTCGCCCACGATCGAGATGTAGGTGCCCGGCCCGAAGACGTGGCTGGTGGGGTTCAGCAGCTCCGTGCGGATGGCCATGGCCAGCAGCCCGCCGGTGAAGAAGAACAGCAGCACGACCACCGTGTACTGCAGGCCGATGACCTTGTGGTCGAGCGACGGGCGCATGAAGCGCGTCCAGTTCGACGGCGAGGTGGGCGGCAGGGGCTCGCGCCCCACCATCTTGGCCAGGGGGTAGTTGAGCATCCCTGCGCCCGCCAGCCATCCGAGCACCCCGAAGGCGAGGCCCAGGACCACGGCCACGTTGTTCTCGCCGCTGTTGGCCACGTTGATGTAGCCGGCGGCGAGGAGGTTGCCGATCCAGTGCCCGAGGGCGTAGCCGCCGACGGCCAGGACCAGGGCCGTCCCGAGGTGCTGGCCCAGCCACGCCGGGCGGCGTCCGAGCGGCCGGGGGCCGGGCGGCGCCCCTCCGGTGCCCGCGTCCACGGACTCACGCATGCCGAGTGCCATCGCTCTCAGCCGTCCTTCCCGTCCCGCAGGCGACAAGCGGGAACGATTCGTGCTCTCGACGTCACGGCGTCAGCCCCCACGGCGGTGGTCACGACGCCGGCTTGGTCGCGCCGTACTGCTCGACCTTGCTGTAGGGGTCGACGTTGTCGGGGTAGAAGCCGCCGGCCGCCCCGTTGGCGTCGGGGACGTAGGTGTAGGCGAACGCCGGCAGGAGCTTGGTGGCGGGGGCGAGGTCGGCCTCGGTGGTGTTGGCCCAGTTCTCGAAGGCGTCCTTCGACACCACGCTGCCGTTGTTGAACATCGCCCCGTGCCACAGGCCGCACAGCTCGGCGCACCGCACCGTGAACGTCCCCAGCTGCTTCGTGGTCGTGTAGGCGACGTTGTCCTGCGACGGGTTGGCGTCGGCCTTGACCCCGAGCTGGTAGGCCCAGAAGGAGTGGATCACGTCGAGCGACGTGACGTGGAAGGCGATGGTGGTGTCGACCGGCAGCATCAGCTGGGCCGACTCGAACCCGCCGAAGGTCGGGTACCGGTAGGTGAACTTCCACTGCTGGCCGATGACCTGGACCGGCAGCACGTTGTGGGAGGCCGGCGTCCAGATGGGGTTGGGGCCCTCGCCGCCGCCGGCACCGGCGGGCACGACCAGCTCGACGGTGCCGAAGACGAACATGGCCAGGACCACCACGGTGGTGATGCCGATCCACCCGACCTGGATGCCCAGGTGGCCGCGCGCCTGCGGGCCGCCGACGGGCTCCTGCGCCCCCACCTTGGAGGCCCGCCAGGTGATGAGGGCGTAGGCCCCGTACACCCACACCGCCAGCACGACCGGCAGCGCCACCATGAACAGGACGTTGAAGTCGAACTGCTGGCCGCTGGCGGTGTCGGACATGGCGCCGGGGGGGATGTGGGGGCCGGCCAGGAAGTAGAAGAGCGGCTCGGTCACCGCCGACAGGACCACCCAGATCAGCAGCAGCCGCCGGAAGTGGTGGGGGCCGGTGCCCCCCGCCGGGCTCACGCCGTCACCTTCAGGAACCCGCCCATGTACCCGAGGGTCTGCATGGGCCCGCCGTTGCCGTAGAGATAGCCGAGCCCGCACGGGACGAAGCACTGCCACGGGTACTGGCCGGGCCCCGGCGTCGTGAACGAGAACTGGATGACGTTGTGGTCGTAACTGGTGGCGCAGGGCGCCACCGAGCACGGGTTCTTGGCGTCGCCCGAGATCCCGTACAGGGGCACGCTGACACCGAGGGCCGGGATGGTGAAGGTGTGGCCCACCCCGTTGGCGCTGCCGTTGGAGTCGATCAACGACAACGGCTTGGCGTTCAGCGAGGCGTCCGTCGTCCCCTGGACCAGCCCGAACTGCTGGTTGCGCAGGGGGCTGCCGCTGTCGTACTGGTCGATCGTCACGTTCACCCGGGTGTGGGCCGGAAGGTCCCAGAGCGTGGTGTGGACCCACTGGCCGTCGGGGGCCTTCGTGAGGTACGACACCCACGTCGGGTGGATCCCGAAGCCGATCGACGGCACCGTCTGCACCGTCATGTCGACGGGCTGGCCGGCTTGGTGACCGCTGGTGAAGTCGACCGTCGGGGGCGACGAGCGCAGGAACGCCATGACGGCGAAGACGACGAGGCCCACGGCCACGGCGAACAAGGCGAAGACGATGCCCAGCCTTCCCGTTCGGGACACCCCCAGAAGGCCTCCTCCGGTCGCCCGGCGCCGCCTGCCGGCTGAGTCACCGCCTGATGGGACGATGAAGAGTCGAGCACCTACTGCGGCCGGGTCACACCATCTCGGTCCACGAAAAAATTGCTGTTCGGGGCAACATATGTCCGCGTCGGGCGGCCGTCAACCACCTTTGCCTGCCGTGGCGGCCCCGCCGTAGGAAACCACGGCGGCGATGGGCGCGCCTGGTTCCGCGTCGCGTGGCGGTGCAGTCACGCGCCGGGGCGGAACTCCTCGAGGGTGGGGCTTGGGAACCGGTGCACGAGCCGGTCGAAGGCGTCGGACAGGCTGCCCTCCTGCTCGATGGCGCGCCGGATGATCACGATGAGCGCGGGCACCGCCCAGAAGTCACCGCATACCCACAAGACGGCGGCGCCGATCTGCTGGTCGGCGAACGGCGGCGTGGTCACGCCGGGAAGGTGCGCGTACACCGGGTACCAGGAGCTGTTCGACAGGATGCTCATGGCCATGGCGAGCACGAACATGACCACGTTGGTGCCGATGATCGCCGACCCCTGCCACAGCGCCGAGGCCCGGGGCCGGAGCGGATGCGACGGGATGATCTGCAACCAGAACAGGACGCCGGTGACGAGGAAGCTCCCGTGCATGAGCCATACGTGCACGCTCTGGTTGTTCTGGGCCAGATCGAACAGGGCGGGCACGTGCCACGCCACCATGGCGACGTTGAACCCGACCAGCCCCGTCCACGGGTTGGCCACCACCTTCCCGATGGCCCGCAGGGGGCGGGCCCGGCGGCTCAGGAGCAGGGCCCGGCCCACCCGGCGCCGGGCGCCCACCGGCAGCGCGAACAGCAGCGGCAGCCAGGGCGCGCCGGCCACCACCAGGATGGGCGCGTAGAACGCCAGCAGGATGTGCTCGACCATGTGGACCGTGAAGTACCGATCCGCCCAGTAGTCGATGGGGGACTGCACGGTCACGACGAGCAGCGCCAGGCCGGCGTAGAAGAGGAGCGAGCGCAGGCGCCGACGCCGGGTGCGGGTGGGGTCGGAGCGCCGCCGCAGGCGGGCCAGCCCGACCTCGTGGGCGACGACGACCAGGACCACCGCCACCCCGAAGGGGTCGAAGGACCAGTGGCCGGTCAGGTATCCCATCGGTGCAGGGCCGCCGGCGTGCTCAGCGCGGGCCGGCCGGCGGGGGTGACTTCACCCTGAGGATTGTGCTCCATCGACCGCACCGCGCGCCGCCGCCCGGGGGTCGGCGGCGAGAACCCGGTGGACGATCGAGATGCCCGGCCGCCCACCGCGGTGCCCGGTGGACGGTCCGGCTCAGGCGGCGCCGCCGGTGCTGATGGTCTCGACGCGCTCGAAGACCTGCAGGCTCGCCAGGTAGTCGTGGATGTCGCGGCCGAGGCCGGCACGGGCGTCGGCGGCCTTCGGGACGGTCACGAGGACGGCGCGCTCGCCCGCGGGCCGGTGCACGTGGGCGCCGGCCAGGAGTCCGGCGCGCTCGCCGGCGTTCACCGATGAGAAGGCGCGGTCGAGCTCGCCCTGCGTGACACCGGGCCGCACGGTGGCGGCCACGCGCACGGCGTCGTCGGCCGGGACCGGGAGCCGGCCGGTGGCGTAGGCGCCGCACTTGATCCGCCGTTCCTCGGAGATCGACCACACGACGATGGGGACGGTGGCCATGGCGACGGCCACGACCATGAGCGGGACGGTGATCCAGAAGACGAGCATCGCGCTGCGGGCAGGTGGTTGCGTGTCTCTGCCCGACCTCCTTCGGGGTGATCATCCGCGGCGCGTCTGAAGGCGCGATGAATCCCACCTCTGACCCCGCTGTGTCTTGTGCCAACGGTCGCCAAACACGGGTCGTGACCATCCGGTGGCCTCACGCGGGCCGGATGTCGCCTGCCGGTGGGCCGCCGGCAGGCGACGGCGAGGAGGCGTAGTGTCGTCCCCGTGTCCATGGGCGTGGACGAGCGCACATCGGTGGCTCCGGGGGCCACCGACCCCGCCGCATCCGTACGGGCGCGGCAGACCTGGCGCAACGCCCTGATCCTCGGGGTCGCCGCCATCGTGACGATGGGCGCCCTGGACCTGGCGGTCGTGCTGAGCCGGTCGTCGGGCCCGCACGTCGACTCGCTGTCGATGCTCATGGGGCTCGGTGACCTGCCGGCCACCAAGGCCGCGCCGGACTTCACCCTCGTCGACCAGCACGGCAGGACGCAGTCGCTGTCGGCCATGCGCGGCAAGGCGGTGGTGCTGCAGTTCATGGACCCGCACTGCACCGACATCTGCCCCATCGTGTCCCAGGAGCTCGTCGACGCCGCCCACGACCTGGGTCGGGACGTGAGCAAGGTCGACTTCGTGGCGGTGAACGTCAACCCCTACGCCACGGCCGTGCGCGACGTGTCCGCCTTCTCCCGCGAGCACGGGCTGTCGTCGCTGCCCAACTGGTACTTCGTGACCGGCCCCGCCACCGCCCTGGCCAAGGTGTGGTCCGCCTACGGCATCTCCGTCGAAGCGCCCAGCCCGACCGCCGACGTCATTCACAGCTCGTACCTGTTCTTCATCGGCAAGCAGGGAACGGAGCGGTACATGGCCATTGCCTCCGACGACCACACCACCAGGGGCCGGGCCTATCTGCCGGCCGCGGACGTCACGGCGTGGGGCGCGGGCATCGCCACCGTGGTGCGACGACTCCTGTAGGGCACCGGGTCCTGTAGGGCACCGGGGCGGGCCCGGGTCGGCCGCAGGCCCCGTGTCGGAAGCGCCCCGCTACCGGGGGGAGCCGGCGCGGCTCGTGTCGGCGACCACGGCGAAGCGCGGCGCCACCCCGAGCAGACGCTCCGGGAAGGGCAGCTCCGTCGACGCCGCCCACTCCACGTCGCGCAGCCGCACCAGGCGGGGAACCGCCCACCCCGCCCGCGCCACCAGCTCGGTCACGGCACGAGGATGGGTGCCGGTGCCGAGCGGCAGGGCGGCGCGCACGTCCCCGGGGTAGGGCCCGTGATGGTCGTCAGCCTCGCCGCGCAGGCGGCGCAGCCACTGCCGCCCCCGGCCGCGCAGAGCCTCGACCGGATCCGCATCACCCCACATCGACTCCACGGCGACGAGCCGGCCCGTCGGCGCGGCCTGGCGCCAGGCGCGCAGGGTGGCGAGCTGGTCGGGAAGGGTCCACAGCACGTGGCGCTCCATGACGGCGTCGAACCCGTCGGGCGGCTCGTGGGCCGGGGCTACGACGACGGCCACGTCGAGGCCCTCGGCGTCGGCCGCGGCGCCCAGCTTGGCGAGCATTCCCGGTGAGAGGTCGAGAGCGGTGACGCGGTGGCCGAGCCGGGCGGCGATGAGGCTGAGGAACCCCGTCCCCGCCCCGCAGTCGAGGACGCGCGCCGGTGGGGGCGGCAGCAGGCCCGCCAGCGCGGCCGTCCACGCCGCCTGCACGGCCGCGCTGGTGGGTCGGTGCCCGGGCGAGTCGTCGTAGCGGGCGGCGTCGTCGTCCCAGAAGCGGCGGATCTCGTCGAGGATGGCCATGCCCGTGTTCTACATGGCGCGACCCCACGGGGTTCACACGGAGGTTCGCATGTGGAAGTGGCGGGCTCGTCCGTCCTCGTCGCCGGCCCTGACGTCGACCGGCCCTGACGTCGACCGGCCCGGGCGTCGACCGGCCCGGGCGTTGCGGACGGCGGCTCAGGTGCGCTCGGCGTCCTCGAGGTAGCGCGTCACACCGCCGGCGATCCCCTGGCCCGCCAGCTGGCGCCACTGCGGGCTCTGCACGAGGGCGGCGTCGTGGGCGTTGCGCATGTTGGCGCACTCCACGAGGACCTTGGGCACCGTGGACAGGTCGAGACCACCGAGATCGGAGCGCAGCACGATCCCGTCCTGGCCCGTGTAGTCCGCGGGCGGCTCGCCCGTCGTGGCCACGAAGGCGTCGCGCATGTCGGTCGCCAGCACGGTGGAGGGCCCCACGATGGCGCGGTTGTCGGAGATCGAGCTGATCACGGCCACCGGGGTGTCGACGGCGAAGCCGCTGCCGCCGGGCGGCCCACCGTCGGCGTGGATCGACACCGCCACATCGGCGTGCAGCGCGTTGGCGAAGGCGGCGCGCTGGTTCACGCACGGGCCCACGCCGTCGTCGGTGGTGCGGGTGAGGGCGACGCGCGCCCCGGCGGCCTCGAGCGCGTCGCGCGCCGCCAGGGCCACGTCGAGGTTGAAGGCGTGCTCCGCATATCCGTTGTCGGTGGCGGTGCCCGTGGTGTCGCAGGGCTCGGTGAAGCCCCCGCCGTCGATGGGCCGGTTCACGACCTGCGGGGCACCGGCGTTGCCGCCGTTGTGCCCGGGGTCGAGGACCACGGTCAGGCCGGCCAGCGGGAGCACCGCCACCGATCCCTGGTAACGGGCGTCGCCGAATGCGTACACGCCGCCGTCGGCGCCGGCCATCCAGTACCCGCCGTCCCCGACGGTGGCCGCCATGGCCACCACGGCGCGGTTCAGCACCATCGCCCCGGTCGAGCCCTCGAACGGGGCGCCGAAGGCGAACACCCCGCCGTCGGCGGCCACCAGCCAGTAGCCCCCGGTGCCGCGGTCGAGCGCCATGCCCACCACGGGGCGGGTGAGAGGCGTGCCCCCCATCGACCCGGCGAAGCGGGCGTCACCGAAGGCGAACACCCCGCCGTCGGCGGCGACGAGCCAGTAGCCGCCGTCGTCGGGGGTGGCCGCCATGCCCACCACAGGCGCGTTGAGCGCGAGCCCACCGGCCGACCCGTCGAACGGCGCGCCGAAGGCGAACACCCCGCCGTCGGCGGCGGCGAGCCAGTACCCCCCGGTGCTGCGGTCGGCGACCAGGTCGACGACCGGTGCATTGCTCGAGGGCGGGCTCGTGGCCCCGCCGCCGGCCACGCGGGCGGCGGGGCCGGCGGCCACAGTGACGGTGGCCGTGGCCGCGGCAGCCTCGTGGGTCACCGACACCGTGAGGGCCGATCCGACGACGACGGCCAGCACCACCAGCGCCGGGCCGCCGCCACGCAGGGCGCGCACCGGTGATCGCACGACGTCAGGCCTCCTTCGCCGCCGCCGCCGCCGCCGCCGCCGCCGTTGCCGCTGCTGCTGCCAGGTGCAGCGCCAGGGCGACGGCACCGGCGGGGTCGTCGGCGCGGGCGATGACGTCCACCGGCTGCCCGGCGCGAGCGAGCTCCCACGTGCCGAGGCCGACCACCGGCGTCCCGGCCACGAGGGCCAGGGCGATCTCCGACAGCGTCCCGAACTCGCCGGCCACGGCCACCACGGTATCGGCGGCCGCCACCACCAGGGCGTTGCGCGCCTCGCCCAGGCCGGTGGGGACGGCGACGTCGACGTAGGGGTTGGCGGACGCGCGATCGCGTCCGGGGAGGATCCCGACGGTCAGCCCGCCGCCGGCGCGCGCCCCGCGGCAGGCGGCCTCCATCACGCCGCCGAGCCCGCCGCACACGAGAACGGCGCCGGCGTCGGCGACGGCGCGGCCGACGGCTTCGGCCTGGCGCAACTGCTCCTCGGGCGCGGAGCCGCCGCCCACCACGGCCACGTAGGCGCGGCTCACGGCGCGCCTCACTCCCACCGGAACGTGGCCGCGGCGGCCAGGGGCGCGCCCACCGCCCACAGGGCGAGCACCAGCCACGCCCATCCGGGCACGGCCGTGCCCAGGCCGAGCGCCCGGTGCAGCGCTTCCGCCAGCGCGGCGGCGGGCAGGGCCTTGGCCGCGCCCTGCAGGCCGCCGGGCAACTTGGACAACGGTGCGAGCATCCCGCTCACGAGCAGCAGCACCAGCCACAGCCCGTTGGACGCCGCCAGGTTGACCTCGGGCCGCAGCACCCCGGCCAGGAGGAGGCCGGTCCCCCCGAACCCGGCCGTCGCCAGGATCACCACGACGATCGCCCGACCCACGCCGCCGGCCGTCGGGTGCCACCCGAGGCCGAGGGCGACGGGGACGAGCACGACGAACTGCAGGGCCTCGACCACGAGGACGGCGACGATCTTGGCGCCGAGCAACGCCGGGCGTCCGAGCGGCGTGGCGCCGAGGCGCTTCAGCACGCCCTGGCCGCGCTCGAACCCCGTGGCGATGCTCAGGTTCACCAAGGCCGTGCCCATGACGGCCAGCGCCAGGATCCCCGGCGCCAGGAAGGTGACGGGGTGGGCGGTGCCGGTGGGGAGCAGGTGCACCTCGGAGAAGAAGACGAGCAGCAGCACGGGGATGCCGATGGTGAGCAGCAACGACTCCCCCCGGCGCAGGGTCATGCCGACCTCCGCCGCGCACTGGGCCGCCAGGCGGCGCGCCGCGGGTGGCAGCGACCGGACGACGCGACGGCCGGCCCTGCTCGGGGCCGCGGTGCTCGCGCTCATCGCCGGCTCCCGGCCCCCCGGGCGCCTTCACGGCGGTCCGGCGCGTCGGGGCCCTCGTCCCCCCGGGTCACCTGCAGGTAGACCTCCTCGAGCGAACGGCGCCCGGCGCGCAGGTCGCCCACGGGCACGTCGTGGTCGGCCATCCACCCCGCCAGCGCCGCCAGCCGGGCCGGGGTGGCCTCGCCCGTGACCCGGTACTCGCCGGGGTGCTCCTCGGTCACGCCCCCGGGCCCGGTCCCGAGCGCGGCGGCCAGCGCGGCGGTGTCGAGGGCGGGGGGAGCCTCGAAACGGATGCCGCCCCCGCCGGCGGCCGACAGCTCGGCCACGGTCCCCCGGGCCACGGCGCGGCCATGGGCGACGATCACGACCTCGTCGGCCAGCCGCTCGGCCTCGGGCAGTTCGTGGGTGGTGAGCACCACGCACGCCCCCCGGTCGCGCAGCGCCGTGACCACCCGGCGCACGGCGATGCGCCCTTCGGGGTCGACCCCGGCGGTGGGCTCGTCGAGGAACACCACCTCGGGACGGCCCACGAGGGCGAGCGCCAGGGACAGCCGCTGCTGCTCGCCGCCCGACAGCCGGCGCCAGGGCGTGCGGGCCACCGCGTCCAGGCCCACCAGGCGGAGCAGGGCGTCGGGGTCCTCGGCGTGGTCGTAGTAGTCGGCGAAGAGCCGCAGCACGCGCCGGGGCCCCATGACGGGGTACACGCCGCCGCGCTGGAGCATGACCCCGATGCGCGTCACCAGCCGCCGGTGGTCGCCGACGGGGTCGAGGCCGAGCACGCGCACGGACCCCGAGGCGGCGCGCCGGTAGCCCTCGAGGGTCTCCACCGTGGAGGTCTTGCCGGCGCCGTTGGGCCCCAGCAGCGCCAGGACCTGCCCCCGCCGGGCCGACAGGGACAGGCCGTCCACCGCCGTGACGTCGCCGTAACGCACCACCAGATCCCGGCACTCGACGGCCGCGTCGTCGCGCGACGAGCCGGCCACCGACGAGATCGACATCGCGGCGAGGCTACCGTTGGGCGCACCATGATCGACATCCGACTGGCCCGGGAGGACCCGGATGCCGTGAAGGCGGCCCTCGCCCGCAAGGGTGTCGACCCGGCCGAGGTCGTCCGCCTGGTCGACGCCGACGGCCGGTCGCGCCAGGCGGTGGGCCGTCGCGACGAGCTGCGGGCCCGCATCAAGGAGCTGTCGCGCCAGGTGGCCGACGCCCGGCGCTCCGGCGACAGCGCGGCGGCGACCGGGCTCACCGAGGCCAGCCGCGCCCTCGGCGAGGGGGAGAAGGCGGCCGACGCCGAGGCCACCGCGGCCCAGGCCGAGGTGCGCGAGCTGCTCCTGTGGCTGCCGAACATGCCGGCGGCGGGGGCGCCCGACGGGGAGGGCCCCGAGGACAATCCCGTGGTGCGCCGGTGGCCGGAGACGGCCCGGGAGTACGCCGAGCACCAGCGCGTCCCGCACTGGGACGTGGGCGCGGCGCTCGGCATCCTCGACCTCGAACGCGGTGCCAAGCTGTCGGGCTCCATGTTCCCCCTGTTCCGGGGGGCGGGGTCGCGTCTGTTGCGCGCCCTGACCGCCTTCGCCCTCGACCACCACGCCGACGCCTACGAGGAGATCCGCCCGCCCACGCTGGTGCGCACCGAGACCATGGTGTCGACCGGGCACCTGCCCAAGTTCGCCGACGAGGCCTACCACCTCGAGCGCGACGACCTGTGGGCAATCCCGACCGCCGAGGTGCCGCTCACCTCCATGTACCGCGGCGACATCCTCGAGGAGGCCGACCTCCCCCTGCGGCTGACGGCCGCCACCGCCTGCTTCCGGCGCGAAGCGGGGTCGGCGGGGCGCGACACGCGCGGCGTGTTGCGCGTGCACGAGTTCGACAAGGTCGAGCTCTTCGCCTACGCCACCGCCGAGCAGTCGCCGGCCGAGCACGAGCAGATGGTGCGGCGCGCCGAGGCCCTGCTGCAGGAGCTCGACCTCGAGTACCGGGTCGTCGACCTCTGCACCGGCGACCTCGGCAACGCCTCGGCACGCACCTTCGACATCGAGGTGTACGCCCCGGGGTGCGACATGTGGCTCGAGGCGTCGTCGGTGAGCTGGTGCACCGACTACCAGGCGCGCCGGGCCAACATCCGCTACCGGCCGGCCGACGGGGGCCAGCCCGTGTTCGTCCACACCCTGAACGGCTCGGCCGTCGCCTGGGCCCGCATCTGGGCGGCGCTGGTCGAGACCGGGCGCCAGGCCGACGGATCGGTCCTGCTACCGGCCGCGCTCGACCGCTACCTGGGGGGTCACCGGATCATCGAGCCGCCGGCGCGCTGACGGGAGCCCCGGGGCGGGGCAGGGCCGTGTCCCTGCTCCCGTGCGTTCCGGACGGCACCTCGGTCTGAGCGGCGCGGGACTGCGGTGCGGCGCGGGACTGCGGTGCGGGACTGCTCGCGGCGCGGGACTGCTCAGTGGTGGAACCCGGCCCCGGCGGCCCCGGGTGTGCCCGTGCCCCTACCCGTGCCCAGGTGGCCGACCACCCGCTGCACATCGTCGACCAGGAGCGAGGCCAGGTCGCGGCTGAAGCCGTTGCGCACCACGATCCGGAGCACGGCGACATCGTCGAGTGCCGGCGGCATGGTGTAGGCGGGGATGAGCCAGCCCCGGGCGCGTAGCGACTCCGACACGTCGTAGACGGTGAACGGCGCCTCACCGATCCTGAAGGCGAAGGCGGGGATGCCGCTGCCGTTCGACACGAGCTCGAACGGGGAGATCGCCGCGATCTGCTCCGCCAGCCACTGCGCGGTGTCCCGACTGGCCTGCTGCACCTGGCGGTAGCCCTCGGCCCCGAGCCGGAGGAAGTTGTAGTACTGCGCCACGACCTGCGCTCCGGGCCGCGAGAAGTTGAGGGCGAACGTGGGCATCTGGCCGCCGAGGTAGTCGACCTTGAAGACCAGGTCGTCGGGCAGCGCCGCCGGCTCGCGCCAGATCACCCACCCCACGCCCGGGTAGACGAGCCCGTACTTGTGGCCCGAGGCGTTGATGGACTGCACGCGCCGCAGGCGGAAGTCCCAGACCACGTCGGGGTCGAGGAAAGGGGCCACGAACCCCCCCGACGCGGCGTCGACGTGGACGGGTACGTCGGGGCCACCGGAGGCGGCGAGGTCGTCGAGGGCGCCGGCGATGTCGGCGACGGGCTCGTAGGCGCCGTCGTAGGTGGAGCCCAGCACGGCGACGACCCCGATGGTGTCGTCGTCGCAGTGCGAGGCGGCCGCCGCCGGGGTCAGGCAGGTGGCCTCGGGGCCGACGGGGACGAGGCGCGGCTCCACGTCCCAGTAGCGGCAGAACTTCTCCCAGCAGACCTGCACGTTGGCGCCCATGACGAGGTTGGGCCGATCGGCGGGCAGGCCGGCGGCCCGGCGACGCTGGCGCCAGCGCCATTTGAGAGCCAGGCCCCCCAGCATGCACGCCTCGCTCGACCCCGTCGTCGAGCAGCCCGTGGCACCGTCGCCTTCCTCGGCGTGCCACAGGTCGGCGAGGATGTTGACGCAGCGCCGTTCGAGCTCGGCGGTCTGCGGGTACTCGTCCTTGTCGATCATGTTCTTGGACGAGCACTCCGCCATCAGGCTCTCGGCGTCACGATCCATCCAGGTGGTGACGAACGTGGCCAGGTTGAGCCGGGCGTTGCCGTCGAGGAGCAACTCGTCGTGGACGATCTCGTAGGCGGTGCCCGGCGCCATTCCCTGGTGTGCCAGCCGCAGCTTCGGGACCTCGTCGAGCTCCCCGGACAAGGAGAACTGCGGCCGGACCGCCAACCGGTCCGCGTCACGGTGCGTCTCATGGACGTGGAGGGCCACGGCTCGCACCGTAGCCCTGCCGGAAGCGTCACGCCCCGGCGCCTGCGTGCAGCCCGACCGCGGCCGTCACGCCCCGGCGCCCGGACGGAGGGTCAGTGGTCTCGCTTGGCGCTCTGGTCGACGAGCACGCAGCGGGTGCCGCTGTAGATCGTCGGCATGCACTTGTTGCAGTGGATGCACAGCGAGCCGTGCGACGAGCCGGCCTGCATCTTGGACACGAGGTCGGGCTCGCGCAGCAGCGCCCGGGCCATGGCCACGAAGGAGAACCCCTCGACCAGCGCCTGCTCGACAGTGGCGAGCTCGGTGACCCCGCCCAGCAGGACGAGCGGCACGTCGAGCGCGGCGCGGAACTGCCGGGCATAGGGGAGGAAGAAGGCCTCCTCGTACGGATAGTCGGGCATGAACCGACGGCCGACGAGCCGGAACCCGAGGCGGGCGGGCTGCGGGAGCGTGGCGGCGAACTCCCGACGGGGCGCCTCTCCCCGGAAGAGGTACATGGGGTTGGCGAGTGAGCTGCCCCCGGTCAGGGTCAGCGCGTCCAGCGCGCCGTCGGCCTCGAGCAGACGGGCCACCTCGACGCTGTCCTCCAACCACAGGCCCCCGGGCACGCCGTCGGCCATGTTGAGCTTGGCCGTGACCGCGGCGCGCGCTCCTGCGGCGTCGCGCACGGCGCGGACCACCTGGCGGGCGAAGCGGGCGCGGTTCTCGACGCTCCCGCCCCACTGGTCGTGGCGATGGTTCAGCTTCGGGCTCAGGAAGGCGCTCAGCAGGTAGTTGTGGCCCAGGTGCACCTCGATGGCGTCGAAGCCGGCGTCGACCACGGTGCGCGCCGCGCGCCCGTAATCGGCGGTGATGCGCTCGATGTCGGCCTCGGTGACCGCCCGGCTCACGGTACCGAGCGGGCTCAGGTGACGACTGGGGGCGAGGGCGGGAGCCCGGTTCGACCGCGGATTGGCGACGGGCCCGGCGTGACCGAGCTGGGCGGCGACGGCGGCACCGGAGTCGTGGACGGCGTCGGTGAGGCGCCGCAGTCCCGGCGCGGTGTCGTCGTCGACGAGCAGGCAGTGGCGGTCGGTGCGACCCTCGGGTGACACGGCCAGGTAGGCGACCGTCGTCATGGCGGCACCACCGGCGCCCACGCGCCGGTGGAAGTCGACGAGCGCATCGGTGACCTGCCCCTTGGGAGACGCCCCCTCGAAGGTCGCCGCCTTGATGATCCGGTTGCGCAGGGTGAGCGGGCCCAAGGGGGCCGGGGCGAAGGGCGAAGGGGGTGTGGTGGTCACGGTGTCGTCACTCCGCTCCGGCGATGTCGGTGGGTCAGGGGTCGGTGGGTCACGAGTCGGTGGGGATCTCGAAGCGGTAGCCGACACCCCGGACCGTCGTGATGATGGCCGGCGACGACGAGTCGGCCTCGACGTGGCTCCGCAATCTCTTGATGTGCACGTCCAGGGTCTTCGTGTCCCCCACGTAGTCCGCACCCCAGACCCGGTCGATGAGCGTGTCCCGGGTGAGGACGCGGCCGGCGTTCTCGATCAGCAGGGCGAGCAGCTCGAACTCCTTGCGCCGCAGGTGGACCTCCTCGCCCCGCACGAACACGCGGTGGCGGTCGGGGTCGACCCGGACGTCGCCCACCTCGAGCACCCCGTCGTTCCCCGGGGCGACGGAGCCCGATGGGCCGGCCGCGCCGGGCTCCATCTGGGGCACGCGCCGCAGCACGGCCCGCATCCGGGCCACGAGCTCCCGCAGCCGGTAGGGCTTGGTGACGTAGTCGTCCGCCCCGACCTCGAGGCCCACGACGGTGTCGATCTCGGTCCCCTTGGCCGTGACCATGATGATCGGGACCCGCGAGCGCGCCCGGATGGCGCGGCACACGTCCACGCCCGAGAGCTTGGGCAGCATGATGTCGAGCAGGACGAGGTCGGGGTCGACGGCGTCGAACAGCTGGAGGGCCTCGGGGCCGTCCCGGGCGATGGTGACCTCGAACCCCTCGCGCCCGAGCCCGATCACCAGGGCGTCGACGAACGACTCCTCGTCCTCGGCGATCAGGACCGTCACGGCGCGGGCGGTGTCGCGGCCCGCGTCTCGGCCCGCGTCACGAGTCTCGCCGCGGTGCCCGCTGTGGGACGGGCGCGGCTGAGGCGCCCGGTGTGCCCCCGGCGCGCTGCTCACGACTCAGCCGACCTCCGAGTGCGCGGGGAGGATGAGCCGGAACGTGGACCCCTCGCCTTCGCGCGAATCGACCTCGACATGCCCCTGGTGGTTGGCGGCCACGTGACGGACGATAGACAACCCGAGCCCGGTCCCCCCGCTGTTGCGGCTCCGACCCTGGTCGACCCGGTAGAAGCGCTCGAAGATGCGGTCGAGGTCGCGTGCCGGGATGCCGACGCCGTGATCCTCGACGTCGAGCCGCACCTGCCCGTCGGTCACGGCGCCCGCGAAGCGCACCGAGTTCCCGTCGTAGGAGAATTTCACCGCGTTCTCGAGAAGGTTGTACAGCGCGGAGACGAGCTGGCGCCTGTCCCCGAGCACGGTGACCGGCGGCGGCTCCTCGAGCTCGATCTTGACGTCTCGCTGCTCGGCGGCGGCACGGACGCGCTCGACGGCCTCGGCCATGATGAGGTTGACCAGCACCGGCTCGCGCGGCGGGGCCTCCTCGGCCTCGATGCGCGACAGGTCGAGCAGGTCGTCGATGATCCGGCTCACCCGGAACGCCTCGGAGTGGATGCGGCTGGCGAGCCGCTGGGCCACCGTGGGGTCGGCCTCGGACACGAGGGTCTCGGCCAGCAGCCCGAGCGCGCCCATGGGCGTCTTCAGCTCATGGCTGACGTTGGCGACGAAGTCGCGCCGGATCTCCTCGAGGCGCCGGCGCTCCGACACGTCGTCGATCGCCGCGATGACACCCAGCGTGCGCCGGCCGTCATCGATGAGCTGGGTGGACACCGCCAGCGTCCGGCGCGGGGGCCCGTAGAGGTCGAGCGTGCGGTGGGCCGAGCCCTGCTTCCAGGCGTCGGCGAGAAGGTCGACCACGGCCTGTGCGGCCAGCGCGTCGCCATGGCGACCGCCCATGAGCCCGACGGCGCGGGCGTTGCGGAACACCACCGTGCCGTTCTCGTCGCACACGATGACGCCCTGGGGCAGCGTGTCGAGGGCACGCCGTAGGCGGATGGCGTCGGCCGACGACTCGGCCACCGCCTCGGCGGCCCGGTCGGTGACGAGCTCCAGATGGTGCAGTGCCGGCTCGACGCCGGTTCCGCGCTCCTCGGCCGGCGCGTCGACTCCGAGGCGCGATGCCAGGGCCGACAGGCGCTGCTCGAGCGCTTGGCGCCCCGAGCGGCGACCGAGGATCGTGGCCACCACGATGCCGACCACGGCGAGCACGCCGAGCCCGGCGAACCCGGCGATCACCACGTTCGACGACACCCCGGTCGTACCGATCACGGCACAAGCATGACAGGACTGGCCGCGGGCCGGGTCGGGCCGCCGGCGCAGGCCCGCGACGACAGGTGGCCGGTCGGGAGCTCGTTCCGGCGCGTCTTCGACCGACATGAAAAATAATGGAAAAGCTTGAAAAAGCTTGAAACAGACCAGAAGGCCTTCTATCGTGCTCGGACACACGCCGAACCGGTCACGGCCGGTCGGCACCGACCAGAGAGGGGATCGTGATGGTGTCGTGGGCGGTCCGCGCCGCGGTGTCCGGGGTCACGCTGAACCCGGACACGAGCAACCTTCCCGGAGGCGCCGTGCTCCAGCACCTCACCGACGGGCTGGGTGGCTGGGCGCTCGTCTTCGCCCTCGTGGGGCTGTTGATCGGCGCGGCCGCGTGGGCGCTCGGGGCCCACGCCCAGAACTACCACCAGGCCATCAACGGCAGGCGAACGGTCATGGTGTCGGGACTGGCGGCGCTCCTCATCGGCGCGGCCCCGGCGATCGTCAACTTCTTCTTCCACGCCGGGCAGGGCGTGCAGTGACCCTGCACGTCGCGCTCCCCCTGTGTCCGGGGTCGATCCCCGTCGTGGGCACCGTGTGCAACGCGGTGTCGGGCGTGGCGGGAAAAGCGGCGGGCATCGGCGCCACTGCGGTCTTCGACGCCGCCGGCGCATGGGTGTCGTCGGGGGCGGTGTGGCTCATCGGCCAGGTGGGTCACGTCATGTCGGCCACCACGAGCGACGACCTGGGGACCGGATGGTTCGGCGCGCACGAGGCGGTCATGGCGGGGCTGGCCGCCGCCGTGGTCGTCCCCATGGCGTGCTGCGCGGCGATCCAGGCGATCTACCGCCAGAGCCCGTCGATGCTGATGCGCACCTTCCTGGTCCACCTCCCGCTGTCGCTGCTGCTGACCGGAGTGGCGGTGACGCTGGTGCGCATCTCCCTGGCCGTGACCGACGCGCTGTCGGCGCGTGTCATGTCGAGTGCCGGGGTCGACACCTCCAATCTCTTCTCCGGGATGTCGGCGTTCTTCACCACCGTGGGATCCACGCCCGCCGTCCCCGCCTTCGTGGTGTTCGTGAGCGCCCTGCTCGTGTCGCTCGCCGCCCTCGTGCTCTGGCTCGAGCTCGTTGTGCGCGCCGCCGCGGTGTCGGCGGCGGTGCTGTTCCTACCGCTGGCACTGGCCGCCCTCGTCTGGCCGGCCGTGGCCCACTGGTGTCGACGGCTCGCCGACACCATCGCCGCCCTCGTGCTCTCGAAGCTGGTCATCGCGGCGGTGATCTCCCTCGCAGTAGGGGCGCTGGCCGGCGGCCTCGGGTTGTCGGGCTCGTCCTCGGGCGGGGGGTTCGGGGCCGTGATGGTCGGGATCGCGCTGCTGCTCGTGGCCACGCTGTCGCCGTTCACGCTCCTGCGACTGGTGCCGGCGGTCGAGGCCGGGGCCGTCGCCCACCTCGAGTCGACGCGGCACCGGCTGCAGTCCGCCGCCCGCGCCGTCGGTGGTCGCGGCAACCTCGCCCTGGACGAGGTGCGCAAGCTGGGGGGGCCGGGGACTGCGGCGCTGGAGGCCGCGGTCGGGACCGCGGGCGCGGTCGGGACCGCGGGCGCGGTCGGGACCGTGTCCGCGGGCGCCACGGGCTCGGTGGCAGCGACCGGCTCCGGCGGGTCCGGCGGGTCTGCCGGCTCCGGCGGGTCTGGCGGGTCTGCCGGGGCGGGCGGACCTGGCGGGTCGGATGGACCGGCCGGGTCGGGGCCGTCGGGATCGATCGCCATGAGGACCGGTCGAGCTTCCCCCGGGTTCGAGCCCGGGGACGGGGCGAGGTCTGCCGGCCAGTCCGGAGGGAGCGGGTCACGGGCCGTGGCCGGGGCGGATGCCGGCGTGCACGCCGGCCGGCGTGGCGTCAGTGACGGCACGACCGCCCCCCTCGCCACGGATCGGTCTGTCACGGACCGAGTGCCGGCCAACGGGGACGTGGACCGTGCCGGCGGGTGAGATGTCGCCGACCCGCTACCGGTTCGGGCCGCTCGAACGGCGCGGTCTCGTCGCCGGCTGGCGGGGCGGTCAGATCGCCGCCGTGGCGGTCGGGTTGGTGGTGGCCGTCGGTGTCCTCAGGGCCTCGGCGTCGCCCGCGGGCGTCGTCATGGCGCTGGCCGCCGTGGCCGTCGGTGTGGGCGTCGCCACCTGGCCGATCGTCGGGAGGACGGCCGAGGAGTGGGCGCCGGACGCGTTGCGGCATGCGCTCAGGCGCCGGCCCCGGCCCTGGCGATCGGGCCCGTTCGCCGGCGTCGACCTGATCGCCGTCGACGTCGGCGTGAGCACCGCCGGCGTCCTGTGGGACCGGGCCCGCCGCACATACACGGCGGTGCTGGCGGCGTCGGCGCCGGGCTTCGTCCTCCTCGGCGATGACGACAAGGCCCGACGCGTGGGCGCCTGGGCGGGCGTCCTGGCGTCATTGGCACGCGACGGGTCGGCGGTGCACCGCGTGCAGTGGATCGAGCGGACGCGCCCGCTCGTCCCGGCCCCCGTGCCTGGTGGCGCTGGTGCCGGGCCCCACGGCGCCGCTCTGTCCGCGCCGGGGGCTGCACCCGTGGGTGGGTCGGCACCGACGGCATCGATGACGGCTGGAGTGGCGTCGTCGAACGGGGCCGGCGTACGGGCCGCCTCCGGCCTCGACGCCGACGCCGCGGCGCGCGCCTCGTACGAGGCCCTCCTGGCCGCCGCCGACTACGGGGCGCGCCGACACGAGGTGCTGCTCGCCGTCACGGTGCACGGGGGTCGAGGAGCGCGCGCCGTGCGGGCTGCGGGTGGAGGAACGGCTGGGGCTTGCACCGTGCTCCTCCGGGAAGTTGCTGCCCTGCGGCGGCGCCTCGCCGACGCGTCGGTCGATGCCGGTACGGTCCTGGCTCCGGCGGAGCTGTCCGCCACCGTGCGCGCCGCTTTCGCGCCCGGCGGGGCCGCCGCGCCCGCCGAGGACGGGGACCGCGTCGCGACCGTGCCGTCAGCGTCGCCCGAGGAAGGCGCCAGCGCCTCGCCGGCCACCTGGCCGTGGCCCATGGGGATCGCCGCCGAGTGGGGCCGCCTGCGCGCCGACGCCACGTGGCACGCCACGTTCTGGGTGTCGGAATGGCCCCGCATCGACGTCGGGCCGGACTTCCTGGGGCCACTCGTCCTGTCCTCGGACGTCCGGCGCGCCGTGTCCGTCGTCATGGAGCCACTGGGCCCGATCGCCGCGGCGCGCAAGGTCGAGCAGGCGCGCACCGCGGACATTGCCGACGCCGAGCTGCGCCGCCGCGGCGGCTTCCTGGCCACGGCCCGGCGCCGCCGCGAGGAGGAGCTCCTGGCCCGGCGGGAGCTGGAGCTGGCCGACGGCCACGCCCAGTACCGGTTCGCCGGCTACGTCACGGTGAGCGCGCCCGACCCCGACGCCCTGGAGGAGGCCTGCGGCCGGATCGAACAGTCTGCCGGGCGCGCCGGGCTCGAGCTCCGGCGGTGCTACGGCGACCAGGCCAACGCCTTCACGTGCGCGTTGCCCCTGGGCCGGGGCCTGCCCTGATCCCGGCGCGCCCGGACGGATCACGCCATGGGGACTCCCGCGCACGAAGCCACCACGCGCCATCTCGGCGCCGCTTACCCGTTCGTCAGCGAGCCCGGCTTGGGCGCCGACGGGGTGCTCGTGGGACGCGACCTGCTCGGAGGAGCGTTCGCGTACGACCCGTTCGCCCTCTACCGACGGGGCGTGCTCACGAATCCGAACATGGTCGTCGTCGGGCAGATCGGCCGGGGCAAGAGCGCTTTCGTGAAGACCTACCTGTGGCGTCAGGCCGCCTTCGGTCGCCGGGCCTGGGTCGTGGATCCCAAGGGTGAGTACGGCGCGCTGGCCCGTGCCTGGGGCGTCGAGCCGGTGGCGGTGCGCCCGGGGGGCGACGTGCGGTTGAACCCGTTGGACGCCGTCCCGTCGAGTGCGGCCCGCGCCGGCGGCGAGCCCGGTGGGGACCAGGTGGACCGCCATCGGTCCGAGCTGCTCTCCTCGCTGGCGGCGGCGAGCCTCGGACGCCCACTCCTGCCGACCGAGCGCAGCGCACTGGAGCTGGCCGTGGCCGACGCCTCGGCGTTGCCGCATGGCCCGGCGCACCGCGGCGCCCCGCCACCGGGGCCCACGCTCCCGACGGTGGTGGACGCGCTGCTGCGCCCGACGGCCGCCGCGGCGCGCACCGTCGGCACCGACGCCGCCGGGTTGGCCGCCGACGGCCGGCACGTGGCGCTCGAATTGCGTCGCCTGGTCGCCGGCGATCTCCGGGGCATGTTCGACGGGCCGACGTCTCGGGGGATCCGGCTCGACGCCCCGCTCGTCGTCCTCGACCTCTCCGCCGTCTACCACTCCGCCGCGCTCGGCGTGCTGATGACGTGCGCCACCGCGTGGTTGCAGGCGGCCCTGGCCGCCGGTGCCGCCGACACTGCCGTCGGCACGACCGGCACCGACGGCGGCGTTGTGCTGGTCGTCGACGAGGCGTGGGCCATCCTCGCCAACCTCGGCGTGGCGCGCTGGCTCCAGTCGTCGTGGAAGCTGTCGCGCGCCCGGGGTGTGGCCAATGTCGCCGTGCTCCACCGCCTGTCGGACCTCGAGACGACAGGGGCGGCCGGCTCGGAGCAGGTCGGCCTGGCCCAGGGGCTGCTCGCCGATTCGGAGACACGGGTCGTGTACGCCCAACCCCCGGGCGAGGTCGAGCGCGCCGCGTCACTGCTGGGCTTGTCGTCCACCGAAGTCGAGCTCGTGCCCCATCTGCGTCGCGGCGTGGCGCTGTGGAAGGTGGGCACGCGGTCCTTTCTGGTGGAGCACCGCCTGTCACCCCACGAAGCGACCATCGTCGATACCGACGCCCGCATGGGTGGCGGCGGTGGCAGCGCGCCCAGCGCACCCGGCGCGCACGGTGCCATCGCCCCTGATCGGTCCGACCGGTGAGCGGGCTCGTGCCGGTCGTCCTGGCGGTGGCGGCGGGATGGGGCGTGGTGGTGTCCCGGAGCGGGGGGCGCGCCGGGTCGTTCGGACACCGGCGTCCGGGCCCGGCGCAGGGCGCGCCGGGACGGTCCGTCCTGCCGGGCCGGACGCGGTGGGGTGCGGCTCGCTCCCGGCCCGACGACGACCCGGCTCGCTGGGCCACGCCCCGCGATGCCCGTCCCTTGGCCGTACGCGGGCCCACGCCTGGCCGGCTGTCGCTCGGTGTGGCGCGCCGTCGGTTGCTGGCGGCCGAGCGCGGTCACTCCGTGCTCGTCGTCGGACCGACCCAGAGCCGCAAGACGAGCGGCTTCGCCGTGCCCGCCATCCTCGAGTGGGCGGGGCCCGTGGTGGCGGCGTCGGTGAAGTCCGACCTCGTCCGCAACACCATGGCCTGGCGCCGCCGGTGCGGACGGGTGTCGGTGTACGACCCGATGGCCGTGACCGGGCTGGCGCGGGCGTCGTGGTCCCCGCTCCAGGCGGCGGTGACATGGGAGGGCGCACGCCGCATCGCGCAGTCGCTGACCGAGGTGGCCCGGTCCTCGGCGGGATCGATGACCGACGGCGACTTCTGGTACTCGACGGCGGCCAAGCTCCTCGCGCCGCTGCTGCTGGCCGCCGCCGCCTCGGGCCGGACGATGGCGGACGTCGTCCGCTGGATCGACACCCAGGAGGTGGACGAGGTCTACGACGCCCTCATGATGTCCGGCGACGGCCCGGCCCTCCAGGCGGCCCGGGCCTCGTGGGCACGCGACGACCGCCAGCGCAGCGCGGTCTACACGACGGCGGAGACGGTGGTGGAGGTCTTCGCCGACCCCGTGGTGGCGACCTCCGAGTGCCAACCACGTGCCGACGCCGGCGCTGACTGCGCCGCGGGCGCCGCGGGCGCCGCGGGCGCCGCGGGCGCCGGTGCGAGCCCGGCCGCCGTGGCGGGGGAGGCGTTCGACCCGGTGCGCATGCTCGACGAGTCCGGCACGCTCTACCTCTGCGCGCCGGCACACGATCAGCGCCGGCTCCGTCCGGTGTTCGCCACCCTGGTCGCCCAGGTGGTCGAGGCCGCCTACGAGCGCGCCTCGAGGCTCGGGTCGCCCCTCGACCCGCCCCTCCTCGTGGTGCTCGACGAGGCCGCCAACGTCGCCCCCCTGGCCGAGCTCGACGTGCTGGCGTCGACGGCGGCCGGCCATGGCGTGCAGCTCGTGACGGTCTGGCAGGACCTCGCCCAGGTGCACGCCCGCTACGGCGCGCGGGCGGGGAGCGTCGTGAACAACCACCGGGTGAAGGTGTTCCTGTCGGGCATCGCCGATCCCGGCACGCTCGAGCACGCCAGCGCGCTGATCGGCGACACCGAGCGTCGCTCGGTGACGACCACGGTCGACGGGTACGGCGCCGCCTCGGTGACCGAGTCCCCGGCCTTCCGGCGGCTGGCGCCCGCAGACGCCCTGCGGCGCATCCGCCCCGGTGAAGGAGTGGTGGTGTCCGGCCACCTCCCGCCGATCCGGCTCGCCCTGCGCCCCTGGCAGGACGATCGTGCACTGCGGGCACGCGCCGAGGCCGACGCCACGTAGGCGGCTACCGTGGCCCCGTGGTCGACGAGGCAGCGCCCGGCACCGCCCAGCCCGGCTTGGCGGAGCTGGTGGCCCAGCGCACCGCGCAGTTCCACGAGGCGGCGCGCACCGTGCGCGACGCGGCCGAAGCCGCCGGCACCCTCGTCTGGGACCCCTACGACCCGGCCTGGGTCGCGGACCCCTACGGCGTCTATGCCGCCCTGCGCCGGGACAACCCCGTGCACCGCAACGCCCTCGGGTTCTGGGTATTCACCCGGCACGCCGACTGCCTGGCCGTGCTGCGCGACCGGCGGTCGAGCAGCGACGGCCGCAACGTCGACGGCGGCTCGGTCGTCCCGCTGCGCGCCGACGAGTTCGGGCCACGGTCGGGGCCCGAGACCATGCTCGCCGAGATGGCGCCGTTCCTGTTCCGCGACCCGCCGGACCACACGCGCCTGCGCGGCCTGGTGCAGAAGGCCTTTACGCCCCGCGTCGTCGAGGGTCTGCGGCCCCGGGTGGAGGAGATCTGCGACGAGCTGCTCGACGCCGCCTTGGCGCGCGGGGAGGCGGACCTGGTCGCCGACTACGCCTACCCGCTGCCCGTGCAGATCATCGTGGAGATGCTCGGCGTCCCCGCCGAGGACCACGAGCAGTTCCGCGTGTGGTCCGACGCGCTGGCGAGGGGCCTCGACCCCGACTTCCTGCTCCCGCCGGAGGCCGTGCAGCAGCGCCTGGGGGCCATCCTGTCGTTCGTGCAGTACTTCGCCTCGCTCATCGAGCAGCGCCGCACGCGCCCGGGCGAGGACCTGCTCAGCCGGTTGATCGCCGCCGAGGAGCAGGGCGACGTGCTCACCCAGGGAGAGCTGCTCTCCACGTGCATCCTGCTGCTCGTGGCCGGCCACGAAACGACGGTGAACCTGGTGTCGGGTGGGGCGCTGGCGCTCATGGAGCATCCCGACCAGCTGGCCCGGTTCCGCGACGACTTGTCCGTGATGCGCAGCGGCGTGGAGGAGATGCTGCGCTTCGTGCCCCCGGTGCAGCTGACGGGGCGGGTGGCGCTCGAGGACATGGAGGTCGGGGGGGCCCGCATCGCCGCCGGCGAGTTCTCCATGCTGCTCATCGGGTCGGCCAACCGCGACCCCGACGCCTTCGACGATCCCGACACCTTCGACGTGGGCCGCGCCGACAACAACCACCTGGGCTTCGGCTTCGGCATCCACCACTGCCTCGGCGCGCCGCTCGCCCGGCTCGAGGCGCAGATCGCGCTGCCCGCCCTGCTGCGCCGGGCCCGGCGCCTGGAGCGCACCACCGACCAGCTGCTCTACAAGGAGAACATCGTGTTGCGGGGGCTGCAGGCCCTTCCCGTCAGCCTGTCGGCCTGACCGGACCGTCCGCACCGGCCGGCGGCACGAGCGGGACCGGCGCAGGATCAGAGCGGGGCGCCCGGCGCCACCAGGGGCCAGGGGCGCTCGCGCTCGGCGATCAGGGCCAGGTCGAGCAGCAGCTCCTCCTGGTGGTGCCGGCCGATGACCTGCATCCCCACGGGCAGCCCGTCGAAGGTGCCGACCGGGATCGACACCGCCGGGTTCCCGTTGAAGTTGGCGGGGAAGGTGAGGTTCCCCTGGTTGGCGCCCACCCGCATGATGTCGCCGAACTTCTCCATGAGGTCGACGTCGCCGACCGTCACGGGCACGGGCCCTTCGGCGGTGAAGGCCACGTCGGGGTTGGTCGAGGCGAAGATGAAGTCGACGTCGTCGAGCAGGTCGGCCATCACCTCGTGTGCCTCCACCCGGAACCGCTCAGCGGCGGCGGCCATGGCGAGGTCGTAGTGGTGGGAGGCGATGTTCATCCCCAGCATGATCTCGCCCGTGAGGTCCTGCTCGCACGCCGGGTACCGCTCCCCGAGGTCAGCGGCCAGCGTCACGAGATTGGACATGGCCCATTCCATGAGCGCCGACGGGAACGACACCACCACGTCCACGCGGGCCAGCCCGGCGTCGGCGACGAGCGCCTCGGCGGCCGAGGCGACACGCGCCGCGACCTCGGGGTGCACCACCGCCACGCCCAGGTCGACGGCGATCACGGCCCGCTTGCCGCGCAGGTCCTGGCGGTGGCTCCCGAGGCCGGCCTCCCACCCCTCGACGCGCGGCAGGCTGAGAGTGTCGTGCGGGTCGTAGCCGTTGCACACGTCGAACCACCGCGCCGTGTCGCGCACCGACCGGCTGATGCACCCGAGCGTGACGGTGTGGGGGATCTGGTGCGTGAACGGGCCCTTGGGGATGCGCCCGAAGTTCGACTTCAGGCCGAACATGCCCGTGAAGCCGGCGGGGATGCGGATCGACCCGCCCCCGTCACCGCCCGACGCGATGGGCACGAGGCCGCCGGCGACCGCCGCCGCCGACCCGCCCGAGGAGCCCCCCGGCGTGCGCTCGAGGTTCCACGGGTTGCGCGTGGTGCCGTGCAGCTTGGTGTGGGTGACGTTGATGCCGCCGAACTCGCTGGAGGTGGTCTGGCCCGCCAGGACGGCCCCGGCGTCGACGAGCCGGTGGACGTGGGTGCTCGTGTGGTCGGCCACCCGGTCGGCGTAGACGAGGGACGCTTCGGTGTAGGGCCAGCCTGCGACGGGCTCGAGCTCCTTGATCCCCACCGGCAGCCCCCCGAAGGGAAGCGACACGTCCGCCTGCGCCGCGACCCGGCGGGCCGCCTCGGCGTCGACGTGGCTGAAGGCGTTCAGGCCCGAGCGCTCGACGGCGGCCAGGGTGGCGTCGAGCGCCTCCAGGGGGCTGATCTCGCCCTTGCGGAAGGAGTCGACGAGCGAGCAGGCGTCCCCGGTCCACGGTGCGTCGGTCATGGCGCGGAGGCTACCGCGCACGGTCGGGAACGGCTCGGGCCCGCCGGCGGTCACGGACCGGCCGGCGTCAGGGAAGCACGCGGTCGGGGGCCTGGGCACCACGCGGCCGGCCGGCGGGGCCTGCGCTTGTAAGGTGCGCGCATGGAGCCGCACCGGTCCGGGCCTGCCGATCCCACGGACACGGCGGGCGCCGTGGGCACCGCCCCGGCCCCCGGCGCTCCCCCCGCCTTCTACGACGTGGTCCATCGCCGGCGCGACGTGCGGGCCGAGTTCAGCGGCGAGCCCGTCGACGAGGAGGTCCTCGCCCGGGTGCTGGGGGCCGCCCACAGCGCTCCCAGCGTGGGCCTGTCGCAGCCGTGGGACTTCGTCCTCGTCACCGACGACGCCGTCCGGCGCGCGTTCTGGGCGCATGTCCAGGAGGAGCGCAGCACCTTCGCGGCGTCCCTCGAAGGCGAGCGCGCCGAGCGGTTCGCCGGCATCAAGATCGACGGGATCCTCGAGGCGAGCCTGTCGGTGGTGGTGACCTACGACCCCGCTCGCGGGGCGCCGGGCGTGCTCGGCCGCCACGCCATCGCCGACGCCGGCCTGTACTCGGTGTGCCTCGCCATCGAGAACATGTGGCTGGCGTGCACGGCCGAGGGCTGGGGCATGGGGTGGGTGTCGTTCTACCGGGAATCCTTCCTGCGCGAGCTGCTGCACATCCCCGACGGTGTCCGGCCGGTGGCGTGGTTGTGCGTGGGCCCGGTGGGAACGCTGCAGGACACCCCCGACCTCGAGCGCCACGGCTGGCGGTCGCGCCTGCCCCTCGACGCGGTGTTGCATCTCGACCACTGGGAGATCGGCGGCGCCGAGGCGCTGCACACCGCGGCCGGGGGACGCGCCGTCGACACCGCCGCCGGGGGGCGCGCCGTCGACACCGCGGCCGGGGGGCGCGCCGTCGACACCGCGGCCGGGGGGCGCGCCCTCGACACCGCGGCCGGGGGGCGCGCCCTCGACACCGCGGCCGGGGCTGGACGAGGAGGCGCACGATGACCGAGCAGCCCACCCCGAGCCGGTCCCCCGAGGCCCCGCTGACCCTCGCCATCGACATCGGGGGGACGGGGCTCAAGGCGTCGGTGCTCGACGCCACCGGGGCGATGGTGGCCGACCGCGTCGTGGTGCGGACCACGTACCCGTGCCCCCCGGCGACGATGATCGACGACCTCGTGGCGCTGGTCGCCCCGCTCCCGTCCGCCGACCGGGTGTCGGCGGGATTCCCGGGGATGGTGCGCAACGGGCGTGTGCTGTCGGCACCGCACTTCATCACCGAGCACGGCCCGGGGACCACGATCGACCCGGTGCTCGTCAAGCTGTGGTCGGGGTTCGACCTCGCCGGGGGGCTCTCGAAGCGCCTGGGCCGGCCCACCCGGGTCGCCAACGACGCTGACGTCCAGGGCGCCGCCGTCGTGACCAGAAGAGGGCTCGAGCTCGTCGTGACCCTCGGCACGGGCGTCGGGACCGCTTTCTTCTACGACGGCCGCCTGCTGCCGCACCTGGAGTTCGCCCATCACCCCTTCCTGAAGGGCGACACCTACAACGAGCAGATCGGCGACGCGGCGCGCAAGGCCATCGGCAACGCCCGCTGGAACAAGCGCGTGCGCAAGGCCATCGTCACGCTGCGGGCGCTGTCGTTCTTCGACCACTGCTTCATCGGGGGCGGCAATGCCAAAAAGCTGCATGCCGGCCTCGGCGACGATGTTTCCATCGTGGACAACACCGCCGGCATCCTCGGGGGGATCCGGCTGTGGGACGAGTCCCACATCGCGCTATGACCGACGTCACGGGCGAGCGGCCCGGGCGCGAGGAGATGGAGCAGCTGGGGCGCCGGCGGCGGCGGCGGGCCATCCGGGGGCTGTCGTTGCTCGTCCTACTGGTGGTCGTCCTCGTCTTCGTGGTGCAGAACTCCCAACCCGTGCGCGTGCACTTCTGGTTCGTGAACCGCCATCCGCGCCTCATCTGGGTGGTACTCGCCTGCCTCGTTCTCGGCACGGTGTTCGGCTACGTCCTGGGTGGTCCCGAGCGCAAGGCCACGCGCCGGGCGCGCCGCCAGGAGAAGCAGGCCGAGCGCCAGCGACGCAAGGGCCGGATCCAGGGCTCCGACGCACCACCGGCCTAGCGGCAGTGCCCTGACACGTCGTCGGCACCCGGTAGGTTTCGGCCCGTGCGGGCGGTGACCATCGGGGACGGTGAGCTGCGCTGGGCGGAGCACCCCGACCCCGAGCCCGGTGACACCGACCTCCTGGTCGCGGTGCGGGCCGCCGGGGTCAACGCCGCCGACCTCATGCAGCGCGTCGGCCTCTACCCCGCACCCCCGGGGTCCCCGCCCGACATCCCCGGCATGGAGCTCGCCGGCGAGGTGGTCGCCACCGGCCGCCGGACGTCGCGCTTCTCGGTCGGCGACCGCGTCATGGCGGTGGTGGGCGGGGGCGCGCAGGCCGAGCTGGCCCTGGTGGACGAGCGCGGGGCCATGGCCGTGCCGGGCGGCCTGCCGTGGCCCGAGGCCGGTGGGTTCCCCGAGGTGTTCTCCACCGCCCACGACGCCCTGTTCGCCCAGTGCGGCATGTCCGTCGGCGACCGCGTGCTCGTCACCGGCGCCGCCGGGGGCGTGGGGACGGCCGGGGTGCAGCTGGCGGCCGCCGCCGGGGCCCGCTGCGTGGCGTCGGTGCGCCGTGAGGAGCTGCGCGCCGGCGTGCTCGCGCTGGGGGCGGCGGAGGCGGCCGCTCCCGACGACGCCCTCGGCTTCGGGCCGTTCGACGTCGCCCTCGAGCTCGTGGGCGCCGCCAGCATCACCGGCGTGCTCGGCGCCATGGCCACGTCGGGCCGCATCTCGGTGATCGGCGTGGGCGGCGGTGCGCGCGCCGAGATCGATCTCCTCACCGTCATGCGCGGGCGGCTTCAGGTGAGCGGCTCCACGCTGCGGGCCCGCTCCCCGGTCGAGAAGGCCGCCGTGGCCGCCGCCGTCGAGGCGCACGTGGTGCCGCTCCTGCAGGCCGGCACGGTGCGCGTGCCGGTGGCGGCCACCGTGCCCATGGAGCGCGCCACCGAGGCCTACGAGCGCTTCGCCCGGGGGGGCAAGCTCGGCAAGATCGTCCTGGTGGCGCCCGGCCCCTGACGCGCCGGCGCGTCGGGCCCCTACGGCGGCGTGCCGTCGGGCCGCTCCCGCGCCGTGCCATCGGGCCGGTCCCGCGCCGTGCCATCGGGCCGCTCCCGCGCCGTGCGCCGCGCCAGCTCGCCGAGGCCGTCGGGGGTCGCCGGCAGCACGCACGCGCCGTCCCGGTCGCGCAACCACGCCAGGTTGCGCCGGTGGAGGTCCGACGACGCGTCGAAGCGGTTCAGCACGACGACGGGGACGAGGGGAGGCCGGCCGTCGCGGCGAACGTCGGTGAGTGCGCGCACGCTGAGGCGCACGGCGTTGACGGTGCCGAGCCCGGCGTCGGCCACGAGCACCACGCCGTCGGGCCCGATGGCCCGCACCATGTCCGTGGTGTCGCCGTCGTCGGCCTGCGGCGAGCGCACACCACC
This sequence comes from Acidimicrobiales bacterium, assembly GCA_035531755.1. Classification (NCBI taxonomy): domain Bacteria; kingdom Bacillati; phylum Actinomycetota; class Acidimicrobiia; order Acidimicrobiales; species Acidimicrobiales bacterium. The sequence continues at coordinate 57,237 of DATKSK010000023.1, forward strand.
GGCCATCTCCACCAGCCCCACGTCGGTGCCGGCCGGCGGCCAGGCGAGCTCACCCACCAGGTCCGCCAGCGTGGGCGGGGGGAGGCCCAGCGCGTCGGCGGCCATGGGCGGCGCCAGCGGCACCCGGTACGAGCGTCCCGGCCGGCACACCGTGGCGGGCTCCTCGCCGCTCGCCGCCCCGAGCACCTCGGCGTCGGTGGGTCCCGCACCCTCGGCGAACGACTGGGCCGGCTTGCGGGCGGCCACCGACAGGCCCGCGACGCGCCAGGTCTCGAGCAGCCGGGCGGCCACCCACGTCTTGCCCACGTCGGTGCCGGTGCCCGCCACCAGGACCACGACCGCCGGACGCGGCCCGGTCACGGGTGGTGCGGCGACTCGGTGCCCGGCGGCCCGAAGGCGGCCCGCACCTCGCCGAGGGCCTCCAGGAGCAGGGTCACGTGCGCGCTGGTGTGCGCGGCCGACAGGGTGATGCGCAGGCGCGCCGTCCCCACCGGGACCGTGGGCGGCCGGATGGCCGGCACCCACACCCCCTGGGCGCGCAGGGCGGCCGAGGCCGCCACGGCCCGGTCGTCGTCGCCGAGCACGACGGGGACGATGGGGCTCGGGTGGCCCGGGGCCACGCGGGCGACGTGGTTGGCGAGCCGCGTGCGCAGCCGGTCGCCCTCGGCCGTCTGCACCAGGCGCACCGCCGCCAGCGCGGCGGCGGCGTCGGGCGGAGTGAGCGCGGTCGTGAAGATGTAGGAGCGGGCGCGGTTGACGACGAGGTCCACGAAGGCGCGCGGTCCCGCCACGAAGCCGCCCAGCGACCCGAGCGTCTTCGACAGCGTGCCCACCCGCAGGACGTCGACCCCGCCGAGGTCGGCCGCCGGGTCGGGGCCCAGCACGCTGTGGGCCTCGTCGAGCACGAGCAGCGCGCCGTGGCGCCGGCAGGCGGCCGCCAGCTCCGCCACCGGGGCCACGTCGCCGTCCATGGAGAAGACCACGTCGCTCACGACGAGCGCTGGCCCCGTCGCCGCGCGCAGCAGCGCCTCGAGGTGGTCGGTGTCGCGGTGGCGGTAGACGGCGACCTCGGCGCGCGACATGCGGGCCCCGTCGATGATCGACGCGTGGTTGAGCTCGTCGGAGCAGATGCGCACGCCGCTGTCGCCGAAGGCACCGAGCACCCCCAGGTTGGCGCCGAACCCGGTGGGGAAGGCCGCGGCCCGCTCGGTCCCCTTCCAGGCGGCCAGCGCCGACTCGAGCTCGTCGTGCACGGGGCGCGACCCGGTGACGAGGCGGCTCGCCCCCGAGCCGGTCCCCCAGTGGTCGAGGGCCTCGTGGGCGGCGGCCACCACCGTCGGGTGCACCGACAGCCCGAGGTAGTCGTTGGACGCGAAGGCGACGACCTTGTCGCCCGTCTCGGTGAGGACGCCTTCGGGTCCCCGGGCGTCGAAGGTCACGGGGCTGCGCCACCGTCCCTCGGCCTGCAGGCGCGCGGCGCGGGCCGCCACCAGCGTGGACCACAGGCTCACCGCGCCCGACCCGGGGTCGGGCGTCACCGGTCGGTGCCTGCGGCCACCTCGGCCACCGTCGACAGTGCCTCGGCCAGGGTGGACACGATGCGGGCGATCTCGTCGTCGGTGGTCGTGAGCGGCGGCATGATGACGACCACGTCGCCGAGCGGGCGCAGGAGCACACCGCGGGCCACGGCCGCCGCGCACACCCGTCGGCCCCATCGCAGCCCGGGCGCCGGCGGCGCCAGCTCGACGCCCACCATCAGCCCGCGCTGGCGCACCGCGCCCACGGCCGGGTGCGGGGCCACCGCGTCGTCGAGCGCGGCCGCCAGCTGCTCGGCGCGCGCCGTGACGTTGGCGAGCACCGCGGGCCGCGTCACCAGGCGCAGGTGCTCGAGGGCCACGGCCGCCGCCAAGGCGTTCCCCGCGTAGGAGTGCCCGTGGTAGAAGGTGCGCGGGCCGAGGTCCTCGCCCAGAAAGGCGTCGTAGACGTGGCCCGCGGCCACCGTCGCCGACATCGGCAGGTAGCCGCCGGTGAGGCCTTTGCCCATGCACAACAGGTCGGGCCGCGTGCCGCTCCACTCGCAGGCGAACAGCCGGCCGGTGCGGCCGAAGCCGGTGGCGACCTCGTCGGCGATGAGCAGCACCCCGGCCCGGCGGCACGCGGCCGCGAACCGGGCCACCTCGCCGGGGTCGGTCACCAGCATGCCCGCCGCCCCCTGCACGAGCGGCTCGAGCACCGCCGCGGCCAGCTCCCCGGCGTGGGCGTCCACGGCGGCGACGGCCTTGACCGCCCACCCCGGGTCGTCGTAGCCGGGGGTGCGCACCACGGGGAAGCGCAGCGGGTCGAAGACGTCGGTGCCGAAGCCGCCGTCGCCGAGCGACAGGCCCCCCACGGTGTCGCCGTGGTAGGCGTTGCCCAGTGCGAGGTAGCGATCGCGGCCCTCGACCCCCTGGTTGGTCCAGTACTGAACGGCGATCTTGAGCGCCTGCTCCACCGCCGAGGCTCCGTCGGAGGCGAACAGGAAGTGCGGCGCGTCCACCGGCACCACCGCGGCCAGGGCCTCGGCCAGCTCGACCACCACCCGGTTGCCGTTGCCGAGGAGGGTGGAGTGGGCGACCCGGTCGAGCTGGCGGCGCAGGGCGGCGTCGAGCTCGGGGACGCCGTGGCCGAGGGTGGTGACCCACAGCGACGAGATGGCGTCGAGGTAGCGCCGACCCTCGACGTCCACGAGCTCCCGCCCCTCGGCGTGGTCCACGATCACCGGGGCGTTGTCGCCGTAGGCGGCCATCTGGGTGAACCCGTGCCACACCACGGCCGCGTCGCGTGCCGCCCAGTCGGTCGTGTCGGCCGACTCCCCCCGGCCCGCGATCGGTGTCACCGCCGTGGAGTCTCTCCCAGGGTGGGGCATCGGTCCAGCTCCGGCCGCTCAGACCTGCGAGCGCCCCCGGTCCACGATCCCCTGGCGGCGGCGCTCGATCTCGGCCGGGTCGACCCCGCCGCGCTGGAACACGGCCGCCGCGCGCCGCTCGGCCTCCCAGGCCTCACCACCGGTGACCCGGCTGGCCTCCTCGTAGGTGGCGAGGATGGCGGCCACCGCCCGGCGGTCGCTCGACACGATGTCGGCGGCCAGCCGACGGGCGAAGGGCAGGAGGTCCTCGTGGGGCACCACGTGGTTGACCAACCCCCAGGCGAGCGCGGTGGCCGCGTCCACGAAGTTGCCGGTGGCCGTCATCTCCCGGGCGCGGCGGATCCCGACCGCCTGGGGGAGCAGGACGGTCAGCCCCCACAGCGGGTGGACACCGACGCGCCCGTGGGTGTCGGCGAAGCGCGCCCGCTCCGAGGCCACCAGGAAGTCGCAGTTGAGCGCCAGCTCCAGCCCACCGGTCACCGCCACGCCGTTGACGGCCCCGATGATCGGCTTCGTCGTCGGCAGTGTGGCCCCCCGGCCCCCGCGCCCGCGGCGACGTTGGCCGCCGTCGTCGCGCCCGGCGCCGGTCACACCGTCACCCGCCACACGCTTGAGTGGGCCGCCGTCGACGCCGAGCTCCTTCAGGTCGAGGCCGGCACAGAAGGCGGGGTCGGCACCGGTGAGGATGAGCACGTCCACGTCGTCACGGTCGTCGGCCTCCCCGACCAGGTGGGCGAGTGCCCGCACCAACTCCGTCGACAGGGCGTTGCGCGCCTCGGGCCGGTTGAGCGTCACCGTGGCGACGCGCTCGACGACCTCGAGGAGCGCGACGTCGGGCACGGCTCCTGGGTCCCGGTCGGCTAGGTGGTGACGATGACGCTCGACCCGTGGCCGAACAGTCCCTGGTTGGCGGTGACGCCCACCCGGGCGCCCTCGACCTGGCGCCCCGGCGCCCGGCCCCGCAGTTGCCACACCAGCTCGCACACCTGGGCGATGGCCTGGGCCGGGATGGCCTCGCCGAAGCTCGACAGGCCGCCGCTCGGGTTGACCGGGATGCGGCCGCCGATGGCGGTGTCACCGTCGCGCAGCAGGCGCTCGGCCTCACCCTCCTTGCACAGGCCCACGTCCTCGTACCAGTCGAGCTCGAGGGCGGAGGACAGGTCGTACACCTCGGCCACGTCGACGTCCTCCGGGGCGATGCCGGCCTCCTCGTAGGCGGCCGCCGCGATCGACCGGCGGAACCCGGGGCCGTCCACCGCGCCCACGGCCACGGCCGAGTCGGTGGCGAAGTTGGGCATCTCGATCACGGTCTGCGGGAACCGGGGTGTGACCGTCGACACCGCCGGGATCGTCACCAACGTGCCCCCGCCGGCGTGGCGGCGGGCGAAGTCCATGCTCGACAGCACGAGCGCGGCCCCGCCGTCGGACGTGGCGCAGATCTCGAGCAGGCGCAGGGGGTCGGCCACCATGGGGGAGGCCAGCACCTCCTCGGCGGTCACCTCCTGGCGGTAGCGGGCGTTGGGGTTGGCCGCGCCGGCCCGGGCGTTCTTCACCTTGACGGCCGCGAAGTCGGCCTCGGTGGCGCCGAACAGCTCCATGCGACGGCGGGCGTAGAGGGCGAAGTACGTCGGGTTGGTGGCCCCGAGGAGGTGGAACCGCAACCAGTCCGGGTCGTCCTTGCGCTCGCCGCCACCCACCGGGGCGAAGAACCCCTTGGGCGTCGTGTCGGCGCCCACGACGAGGGCCACGTCGCACAGCCCCGCCAGGATCTGCGCCCTCGCCGCGGCGATGGCCGTCGCCCCCGACGCGCAGGCGGCGTAGGCGCTCGACACCCGGGCGCCCGACCACCCCAGGGCCTGGGCGAAGGTGGCCCCGGCGATGAACCCCGGATAGCCGTTGCGGATGGTGTCCGCGCCCGACACGAACTGCACGTCGGTCCACGCCAGGCCGGCGTCGTCGAGGGCGCCACGCGCCGCGGCCAGCCCGTACTCCACGAAGTTGCGCCCCCATTTGCCCCAGGGGTGCATGCCCGCCCCGAGCACGGCCACACGACGGTCGTCAGGCACGGAGCCCCCCCGATCCGGCGGCCACGGGCCGCCACTTCCACACGAGGTACTCGTGGTCGTCGTCCTCGTAGAGCACGTCCACGACGAGCTCGACTTCGGTGCCCACCGACAGGTCGTCGACGCCGACCCCGGGGACCACCTGGCCCATCACCACCATCTTTTCCTCGGCCAGCTCGACCGCGGCGATGCAGAAGGGCACGTAGGGGTCGGCCGCCACGTACGGCGCCGGCGGCGTGTAGCGGGCGTCGGTGTAGGACCACACCCGGCCCCGCCGGCTCAGGTGCACCTCGTCGAAGCCGTCGCCGTCGCAGCCCGGGTTGCGGCAGAAGAGGGTCTCGCGGGGGAAGGCGTAGGTGCTGCAGGTCCGGCAGCGGCTGCCGAGCAGCGCCGGCGTGTCGCCGTCGGCGGTGAACCAGCCCTCGACGGCGGGGACGCGGGTCTTGGTGGCGGCCATCGGGGAAGTCTAACGCCCCGTCAGAATGCGCTTCAGGGGCCCTTCGGGCCGGCCTGCTCCGGGGCACCCGTTCGCCTCGGGAACAGCGCCGGGCGTACCCCCCGGCCCCGGCGCGCCGCCTGCCCCGCGAGCCGGCCCGTGACCCCGACGTAGATTCGCCTTCTGCCGCCCCGGCCCGATCGCGAGCGCACCCATGGACCTGACTGTCGTCGACTCGTTCACCGACCGCCCGTTCGCGGGCAACCCTGCCGCCGTCGCCGTCCTCGACGCCTTCCCCGACGACGCCCGCATGCAGGCGGTCGCCGGCGAGATGAACCTCTCGGAGACGGCGTACGCCGTGGCGCGCCCCGACGGCTCGTACGACCTGCGTTGGTTCTCCCCCACGGTGGAGGTCGACCTGTGCGGTCACGCCACCTTGGCCACCGCCCATGTGCTCGGCGGGTCGGGGAGGTTCCACACCAGGAGCGGCGAGCTCGTCTGCGCCCCCGCCCCGGACGGCTGGATCGACATGGACTTCCCGGCCGACCCCTACACGCTCGACGACGCGCCGCCGGCGATCGATGCCGCCCTCGGCTCCGATGGCGCGGCGGCGGTGCGCGCCGTGGCCCGTGCCCGGGCGGCCATCCTGGTGGAGTTGGCCGACGCCGCCGTCGTCCGGGGGCTCCGCCCCGACCAGGCTGCCGTGGCCGCCCTCGGATCGTTCATGGTCATCGTCACCGCCGCTGCCGACCGGCCCGGCATCGACTGCGTGAGCCGGGTGTTCGCCCCCAACGCCGGCATCCCCGAGGACCCCGCGACCGGCGCGGCCCACTGCACGCTGGCCGGCTACTGGGGCGACGCATTGGAGCGTGACGAGCTGACGGGGGAGCAGGCATCGGCCCGCGGGGGGATCGTGCGGATGCGCAGGCGCGGCGACCGCGTGATCCTCGGGGGCCGGGCGGTGACGGTCTCACAGGTGCACCTGGTCGTCTGAGTCGCCGCCGCGTCCGGCTCGGCGCGCCCGGGCCGGTGCGCACGGGACGGTGACCGTTCAGCTGCTGGCTTTGCGCACGCCCTTGCGGTAGGCACGCGGGAAGACGGCGCGGCCCACGGGAGCGAGCCGGGCGATCGGCGCGGCGTCGATGTCCATCTTCGGTCCACCGATACGGGCGAGCAGCAGTCGGGACACCTGCTCTTCGGAGCGGCGCACCATCCTCGGGGGCATGGGCATGCCCTCGTCGAGGGCGGCCGATCCCATCGCCGTGGGGACCCACCCCGGGTACAGGACGTGAAGGTGCACACCGCGTTCCTCGGCGTCGAACGACATGCTCTCGGTGAAGGCGCTCAGCGCAGCCTTCGACGCGCCGTAGGCGGCCTCGTGTGCTCCCGGCCCCGGCGCCCGGCCGCTGTCGGAGGACACGTTGACCACGACGCCGCGACGCCTTTCGAGCATGCCCGGGAGGACCGCCAGCGTCCCCGCCACCGCCGCGAAATAGTTGGTCTCCATCACCGCGCGGTACGCCGCCAGGCCGGCGCCGGTGCCTCCCCGGGGTGGGCCGATGCCGGCGTTGTTCACGAGGACGTCGATGCGGCCGTGCTCGTTCTCGACCAGGGCGAGCGTGGTCGAGAAGTGGTCCGTGTCGCTGACGTCGCACGTGACCGTGGACGATCCCGGCGACAGGCGCCGCATGTCGTCGCCGAGCGTCGTGAGCAGCTCCTGGCGCCGCGCCACGCCCGTGACCAGCGCGCCACCCGCGGCCATGTCGAGCGCGAACCGCCGCCCCAGGCCCGACGACGCCCCGGTGACCACCACCACCGCCCCGCGCAGATCGAACATGGCTCCTCCGTCCCCGGCCCGGCCCACTGCGGGGCCCGCGCCGTGGACCCATGGTAGGAACACGGCCGGTGGACGCGGCGCGCACGGCCCGGGAGCTCTGGCACCTGTTCGAGCCGGTGCACGCCGTGACCTACTTCGCCGAGGAGTCGGCCGAGGCGTACGCCTCCGCCGGGCTGGAGGGCTTCTGGATGGGCTACGTCGCCGGTCGGGCCGCTCCCATGGGAGCCGTCGGGCCCGCCGTCGTCGACGCCACCTTCTTCAGTCTCCACCCCGCCCGGGTGGCCCGGGCCCTTCCGGAGGCCTGGTCGCTGGTGTCCGCCAACGCCGCGTCGCCCTGGCCCGGCGAGCCGCGCCGGGCGCTGTGGCACGGCGCCACCGTGCTGCGTGAGCACCGGGGCGACGGGCACGTCGCCGTCCTCCTGGCCGCCGGGCTCGACGGGTGCCGGGCGCTCGTCTCCATGGCGGCCACGGGTGCCGTGCCCCGTGCGGTCCTGCAGGCGGCGCCCGGGTGGGACGACGACGCCTGGGGAGCCGCAGCGTCGGCGCTGGTGGACAGGGGCTGGCTCCACGACGACGGGACGCCCACGGCGACGGGGACCGCGGCGCGCCTCGAGATCGAGGACGCCACGGACCGGCTGGCGGCCGAGCCGTGGACGAGGCTCGGGGACGAGGGCATCGACGCCCTGCGGTCTCTCCTGCGTCCGCTGGCGGCGGCGGTGGCGGCCGCCGGGGTCGTCCCCGTGCCCAACCCGATCGGTCTGCCCCGGCCGCAGTAGCCGCACCCACGGGTGCCCGCGTGGGCCCTCGGCGTCACGGAACGTGGTGACAAGGTGACCTTCGCCCTGTCCGGACAGGGCCGTTGTGACCTGCGGCACCGGCTCCGACGTGACGACGGACTCATGTGATCGCTATGCACGAGACCATCGCCACCCACCTCGAGCTGCTCCCGGCCCTGCAGCGGGCCGAGACCGTCTACGACCGCAGTACCGCCCAGCATTCGGCCCGGGTGGGAACGATGAGCGCGCTCATCGGCGAGGTCCTCGGGCTGGACAGCGCCGAGCTGGGCATCCTGACGTGGGTGGGCGTGCTCCACGACATCGGCAAGCTGACCGTCTCCGAGGAGGTGCTCCACAAGCCCGGCAGCCTGTTCACGGCCGACGAGTGGGAGCAGCTCCGGCACCACGCCATCGCCGGAGAGCAGCTCATGCTCGCCTTCGGGTCGCAGCTGCGGCCCATGGCGGCGGTCGTGCGATCGCACCACGAGCGCTGGGACGGCAGTGGGTACCCCGACGGCCTCGACGGCGAGGACCTCCCGTCGTTCGCCCGCATCATCGGTGTGGCCGACGCCTACGATCTGCTCACCCACGCGCAGCCGTACCGCAAGGACGCCCTTGCCCACCACGCCGCCATCGAGCTCGTCGTCCACGGCCGGGGCACGAAGTTCGAGCCGGGTGTGGTCGACGCTTTCGCCCACCTGGACCGGCGCGGCGTGATCGCCACCATCGCCCGATCGATGCAGCACCGGCCCTCGACGATCGCCGCCGTCAACGCCGCCCGTCGCGTCGGTGTGGGCACGACCCGTCACCGGCATCTGCGGACGTCGGTGGCGTAGCCCACGGACGACACCGCGTCGCGCCCGGTGACACCGGGCACACGATCAGGTCGACCGGTCGCCCGCTTGCTTCGCGTCGGCTGCTGTGCGACGCCCCGGGCTCGGCCCGCGCACGCTGGCGAGCTCGGCAGCCACGGCGCGCGCCTCGGCGGCGTCCACCTGCCCGAGGGCGAAGCCGCTGTGGACGACCAGCCACTGCCCCGGTTCCGGGGGGTCGCCGTCGTAGGCCAACAGGGAGACACGGTGCCGGGCGCCGTCCATGTCCTCGACCGTCACCTCGCCGGCGTCCGGTGACCCCACCACGAGGTGGAGGCGGCTCACGCACACGGCAGCGCCGTCCCCACGATCTCGAGCACGCGTGCCGCGGCCTCCTCGACGGCTCGGGCCACGGCGTCGCTGAGACCGGTGCCGTTGCCGAAGTCCTCACCCTCGATGCCGACCGCCAGCACCCGGTCGGGCGCGCGGCCGACCGCCCGCGCCAGGCGCAGGGCCCCGGCGATGCCGAGCCCGTGCGTGCTCGAGGCGCGTCTGTCGGTCACCCCGGTCGCATACCCCGGTTCCGTCACCGCGTCGCCACGGCCGTCGGCCGCGCCGCCGGTCCTGCCGGCCTCGGCCGCGCCGCGGGTCTTGCCGGCTTCGCCCGCGTCGCCGGACCTGCCGGCCTCGGCGGCGTCGGTCGCGCCCGGCCTGGCGCCCAGCTCGACGACGACCACCGTGCCGGGGGGCGCCCCCGTGCGCACGGCGTCGACGACGACGGCCAGGGCGGCGTCGTCCCACTGCCCCAGGAGGTCGAGGGGGTCGCCGAAGGGCCCGATGCCGACGGCGTCCACCTCGGGCGTGGACAGCTCGCCGAGGCGGGGGCGCACGGAGCGCACGACGGCCAGGCCGGCACCGTCGTCGCGCCGGTACTCGTTCCCCATGGCCACGACCACCACCCGTCTGATCACGAGCGGTCGACGGTCAGGTCGAGGAAGTGTGCCGCGCACGAGATGCACGGGTCGTGGTTCCGTACCGCTTGCTCGCACCGCCACGTCAGCTCGTCGTCGGACAGGTCGAGGCCGCCCTCGACCACGCGCCGGAGGTCGTCCTCGATGGTGATCTGGTTCTGCGACGTCGGGGGCATGATGCGCGCCGAGCGGATGACACCGTCGCCGCCGATGTCGTAGCGGTGGACGAGCAGGCCCCGGGGGGCCTCGGTGGCGCCGGTGCCCACCCCGTCCCTGGGCACCACCGTGTCGGCGGCCGGCTCGAAGCGGTCGTACGCCTCCACCAGCCGCAGCGCCTCGTCGCAGGCGAACACCAGCTCCACGCTGCGCACGACGATGCTCTGGAACGGGTTGCGGCAGACCTCGGCCAGGCCCGCCGCCCTCGCCGCCTGGCGCGCCAGCTCGGGCAGGCGCGCGGCGTTGACGGCGTAGCGGGCGAGGGGCCCGGTGAGATAGGGGTCGCGCCCCTCCAAGCGGGCGTGCAGCGCCGTGGAGCGGGCCACGTGCTCCTCGACGGCGATGTCGGCGAACTCCGCCGCGCTGACGTCGCCGCCTGTCGACAGCGCCACCCGGCCGTCTTCGATCGGGTAGTGGTCGGGGTGTGTCAGGGCCACGAACCGGTAGTCGCCCTCGACGTCGGGGAACTCGAAGCCCGCCACCCACTCCACGGTGGCCAGGGCGGCGTCGCGGGCCCGGCGCAGCGGCTCGGCCAGGGCGCGGACGGCGGCGGTGTCCGGGGCACGGTAGAAGCCGCCGAGGCGCACGTTCACGGGGTGCACGGCGCGTCCGCCCACGGCCTGCATGAGCTGGTTGCCGGTGCGCTTGAGCTCGAGGCCGCGCTCCACGGCCGCCCGGTCGATGCCGGCCAGCTCCACGGCGTCCTGGCACCCGAGGAAGTCGGGAGCGTGCAGGAGGTAGACGTGCAGCGCGTGGCTCTGGATCCACTCGCCGCAGTACAGCAGGCGCCGCAGCGCCGCCACGGGCTCGCTCACGGTCACCCCGCAGGCGTCCTCCATGGCGAGGCACGCGCTCATCTGGTAGGCGACGGGGCAGATCCCGCAGATGCGCGCCGTGATGTCCGGGGCCTCGTCGAACCGTCGCCCTTCGAGCAGCGCCTCGAAGAAGCGCGGCGGCTCGAAGATGTTGAGCTCGACCTCGGTGACCGTCCCGCCGCGGACCTCGACCCGCAGCGCGCCCTCGCCCTCGACGCGCGCCAGGCCTGGGACCTCGACGGTCCGGTTACCGTTCGGGCGGCCGTGGGTCATTGGCGAGACTTTCCTGACGGAACGCCGGCGCGCCGGCGTTGAAGGTGCGGAACAGGCGCGACACGTCGACCGGTGCGAGCCCGTCGGCGCGCAGGCGTGCCGCCAGCGAGTTCGTGTTGGCCGTGTCGGCGGGCCCGAAGCAGCCGAAGCACCCCCGGTCCACCGACGGGCACAGCGCGCCGCACCCGGCCCGGGTCACCGGCCCCAGGCACGGCGTGCCCTTGGCCACCAGGAGGCAGACCGTGCCGCGGCCCTTGCACTCCTGGCACACGCTGTGGCCGGCGATGGCGGGGCGCCGCCCCGAGATGTGGGCCACGATCACCTCGAGTAGCTGGCCGCGGTCGACGGGGCAGCCGTGCAGCTCGTAGTCGACGGCCACGTGCGACGAGATCGGGGTGGAGGTCTCGAGCGTGGCGATGTAGTCGGGACGGGCGTAGACCGTGGCGGTGTAGTCCCCGACAGAGGCGAAGTCCCGCAGGCCCTGGATCCCGCCGGCGGTGGCACACGCCCCGATGGTCACGAGGAACGTCGACGCGGCGCGCACCGCCTGGATGCGCTCGGCGTCGTCGGGCGTGGTGATCGACCCCTCGACGAGCGACACGTCGTACGGCCCGTCGACGACCGCCCGGCTCATCTCCGTGAACGAGGCGATCTGCACCGCGCCGGCCAGTGTCAGCAGCTCGTCCTCGCAGTCGAGCAGGCTGAGTTGGCACCCGTCGCACGACGCGAACTTCCACACCGCCAGCGTGGGGCGACCGTCGGGACCCGCCATCAGCGCTCCCGCTGGAGGAGGAGCCGCTCGAGCGCCCCCTCGTATCCGAAGATGGGACCGTCGCGGCACAACAGGTAGGGGCCGAGCTGACAGTGCCCGCACAACCCGACGCCGCACTGCATGTTGCGCTCCAGCGACACGCGGATCGCCGACGCCGGCACGCCGCGGTCGACGAGGCCGCGGATGGAGAAGCGCATCATGATCTCGGGCCCGCACATGATGGCCTTCGTCCGGTCCGGGTCGAAGGCCGCGCCGGGCAGGAGCGTGGTCACGACGCCGACGCGCCCGGCCCACCCGGCCTCGGCGACGTCCACCGTCACCCGGACGTCGGCGCCGGCCTCCTGCCAGCGCGCCAGGTCGTCGGCGAAGACGACCTGGTCGGGCGACCGCGCCCCGACGAGTACGAAGAGCGCCGAGGGGCCCCGCCGATCCCCGAGCGAGGCGACCAGGCGCTCCACCGCGCCGCGCAGCGGTGCGAGCCCGATGCCGCCCGCCACGACCACGACATCGGACCCGGCCATGTCGTCGACGCCCCAGTCGTTGCCGAACGGGCCGCGCACGCCGACGACCGCACCGGGCGAGGCGCTGCACAGTGCATGGGTCACCGCGCCCACGTCGCGGATGGTGTGCTCGAGGGGCCCGGGCGCGTCGGGGGCACTGCTCACCGAGATAGCCACCTCGCCGATGCCGAAGGCGGTCAGCATGTTGAATTGCCCGGGCCCGAACCGCACGGGCGTGCCGGCCAGCGGTTCGAGCGACAGCGTCGTGACGTCGTCGGTCAGCCGGCGCGTGGCCATCACGCGATAGGGCAGCGGAGTGAGCGGATGGAGGGGCGCCACCGCGGTGTCAGCCACTGCCCTTGCCGTAGAGGTCGAGGAGGCGGATCCGCGTCGACTGCAGGCGCTCGAGGATCACCGCGGCCACGCGCTGCATGAGGGCGTAGCCGAAGGCGGGGTCGGCTTCGGCCTTCTGCCGGAGGCAGGTGGCGTCCACAGCCACGGCGCCCACGGGCTCGAGGGCCCGGGCGTCGAAGTGCCAGCGGTACGGGGGAAGCATCCACGACCAGCCCACGGGGTCGCCCGGCCCGACGGTCTCCACCGTGATGCGGCCGCGTTCGGGCGAGTGCAGCTCGAGCGCCACCCGTCCCCGGCGCAGGAGATACAGCGTGTCCGCAGGCCCGCCCTCCTCTAGCAGGAGGTGGCCCTTGGCGACGACGATGTTGCGGGCGCAGCCCGCCACCAGCGCCACGGCATCGCCGGGCAGGCCCGCCAGGAGCGGGTGCTTGGCGACGAGCTCGGCGATGTCCTGTGTCACCTCAGGCCTCCTTGTCCGACGCGACCGCCCGGCCGGTACCGTCGGAGGCCCGGAGGGCGGCCGCCTCCTCGGTCAGGTCGATGCCCACCGGGCACCAGGCGATGCAGCGGCCGCAGCCCACGCAGCCCGACATCCCGAACTGGTCGTGCCAGGTGCCGAGCTTGTGGGTGAGCCACTGGCGGTAGCGCGACTGCGTGGAGGTCCGCACGGGGCCCCCGTGGACGTACGAGTGGGCGAGGTCGAAGCACGACGCCCACGTCCTGTGGCGTTCCACGGTGCCGGTGAGGTCGGTCACGTCCTCGACGGTGCTGCAGAAGCACGTCGGGCACACGAGCGTGCAGTTGCCGCAGGCCAGGCAGCGGCCGGCGACGTCCTCCCAGCGCGGGTGGTCCAGGGTCCGCTCCAGCAGGCCGGGCAGGTCGTCGGTGTCGAGCTGCCTCCCCATGTTCTGCACGGCGCCGTCCACCACGGCGGCACGGGCTTCGAGGTCGACCGCGGTCGCCGGCCGGTGCGCGACGTCGTCGAGCACGGCCCGCCCGGCGGCGGTGCCGGCGCGGACCACGAAGCGGTGCTCGCCCTCGAGGATCTCGGTGAGAGCCAGGTCGTAGCCCTCCGTCGCGGAGGGCCCGGTTCCCATCGAGGTGCAGAAGCACGTCCCCGCCGGTGACCCGCACTCCGCCGCCACCACGAAGGCGGCGCCGCGGCGCGCTGCGTAGGCGGGGTCCGGCGCGGGGGCGCCCTGCATGACGCGGTCGAGGACCCGCAAGGCGGCGAGGTCGCAGGGCCGCACCCCGACGACCGCAGTGGGAGCGGCGTCGTCGGGAACCTCCTCGACCTCCACGCCGGCTCCACCGCCCCCGTCGTCGGGCCGCACCCGGGCCCGCCACACCACCGACCGGGGCGGGAAGACCTCCGCCTTCACCGAGTGCGGCCCCACGGCCCATCCGAAGAGCGCCTCGTCGTCGCCGTGATGCAGGCGGTAGGTGCCCGGCGCCTGGCTGTCGTGCCAGCCCTCGGGGAGATCGGCCGAGGTGGACACCTCGCCGTACGTGATGGCGCCGTCTCGGGCCACCGGCCCGACCGTCCGGTAGCCGCGGGCCCGCAACCCGGCCAGGAGCGCGTCGAGCCCGTCCCGGGTGACCACGGCCGCCTCGCCCACCTCCACGAGGTCAGGCTACGGGTGCCGTCGCCGCGCCACCAGGGTCCCAAGGCCCAACGTCGGCCGCGTGCCGGGGGCTCACTCCCAGAGGCCGGCGGGGGCGCCGCCCAGAGGGTAGTGGCCCGGGAGGAGCCCGCCCGAGGTGGCGCGCTCCATGCGCCGGCGCATGCCGTCGGACAGGGCGTCGGCCTTGATCATCTCGATGAACAGGGCGGTGGCGTTGCCGACGTCGAAGAAGTCCCGCTGCCAGGACCACCGCCAGTTCCCGGCGTACCGGAACCAGCTCCCCCCCAGGCCGGCGATCACGTACGGCGTCCCGTCGGGCCGCCGCGCGTCGGCCACCTGCTTCCACAGGCCGATCACCTCGCCCTGGCGGGGGTCGATGAGCACCTTCTGGTACGGGTAGGTCCAGCCGTCGAGGCCCCCCATCTCGAGCCCGAGGGCGATGTCGCGGATCTCGTCTCGCCCCACGGCCATGAACTCCTCGTTGGGCCCGATGTTCCAGCCGTACGTGGCGTCCTCGGTGTACATCTCGGACATCGGCCGCCAGTCGCCGGCCTCCTGGGCGCGGCGGTTGGCGTCGAGCCAGCGCTGCACCATCTCCTCGAGCTCCTCGTACGCGAACGGGGCCACCGTCAGTCCTCCTCGTTGTCGTCGGTCCCTGCTGTCCCTTCTGTCCCTGCGGCCGCCACGGTCCCGTCGGCCGCCACGGTCTCCTCGGCCGCCACGGTCTCCTCGATCCGCAGGGCATGGGTGGGGCAGAACGTCACGGCCGCCTCGACCTGGGCGCGCAGCCCGGCCGGCGGCGTGTCGTCGAGGATCTCGACGACATGCTGCGTCGACACCGCGAACACGGCGGGCGCCTCCGACTCACAGACGCCGTGCCCCTGGCACAGGTCGCGGTCGACGACGATCCTCACGGGGCTGGCGACGGGGCCGGGACCGGGCGACGCCGGAAGCGGACGACGCACGGCCGGGCCAGCTGGACGACCATCTTCGAGTGGTCGTTGCGGTAGCTGTCCGAGGGTTGGGCCAGCTCGAAGTCCCAGTTGCGCAAGAGCACCGAGAAGATCGCCTTGAGCTGCATCATGGCGAAGGCCGCCCCCACGCAGCGGTGCCGGCCGGCGCCGAAGGGGATCCAGGTCCAGGGGTTGGCGCGGTCCTCGGCCCGGGGCTCCAGGTAGCGCTCGGGCACGAAGGCGTCGGGGTCGGGGAAGTCCTCGGCGATGCGGTTCGACACGGCCGGGCTCGCCCCGACGAGCTTTCCCGGCGCGATCCGCACGCCTTCGACCTCGAACTCCTCCTTCGCCACCCGCAGGACCAGGATCAGCGGGGGGTGCAGGCGCAGCGCCTCCTTGATGGCCGACTCCAGCCGGGGCATCTCCCGGAGGGCCTGGTAGCTCACGTCCGCGTTGTCGGCGTAGAGCTCGTCGAGCTCGGCGCGCACCGCCTCGAGCTCGTCAGGATGGCGCAGCAGCTCGATGAGCGTCCATGCCGCGGTGCCCGATGTGGTGTGGTGGCCGGCGAACATCATGGAGATGAACATGCCGGTCACCTGGTCGGTGCTGAAGCGCGGCGTGCCGTCCTCGTCGCGGATCGACATCAGGACGTCGAGCAGGTCGCGGTCCTCGTCGGTGGCGGATGGCCCGTCGCGGCGGCGGTCCATGATCCCCTGCACCAGGTCGACCAGCCCGCGTCGGGCCTCGTCACGGCGGCGGAAGCTCTCGACGGGCGCGTACGGGTCGACGTAGGCGATCGCATCGGTGCCCTGTTCGAGGTCGTGGTAGAGCTCGGCGAAGCGGCGGTCGAGCTCATGGCGGAACTTGCTCCCGATCAAGCACGCCGAGGACGTGTAGATGGTGAGCTCGGCGAACCAGTCGAGCAGGTCGATCGAGCCGCCCTCGTCCCACGCCCCCACCATGGCGTCGACCTCGCGGGCGATCGTGGACGCATGGCCCCGCATGAACTTGTCGCGCAGGGCCTGGTTGTGCAACATCTCGCGGCGACGCTCGGGCGGTGCGTCGAAGACCACGCCCTCGCCGAAGATCGGGGTCATGAACGGATAGGCCTCGGCCTGGTCGAGTGCCTCCTCGGGCGCCCGGAAGAACAGCTCGTTGGCCTCGGCCCCGGTGAGCAGCACCACGTCGCGGTCGGCCAGGCGGAATTGCCCGACGTCGCCGCACTCCTCCCGGACGCGGCGCATGAGCCCGATGGGATCGTGGCGCAGCTCCTCGAGGTGGCCGTGCTCGCTCTCGCCTCCCGACACCTGCGGCGGCTCGCGCCGTTGGACCTCGACGGTCATGCTGTGCCTCCTGTGGTGTCCCCGTCCTGGCGGATGGGGGCTTCGGGCTGGACTTCGATCATGGTGAGGTGCGTG
The DNA here is from genome assembly GCA_035531755.1 of Acidimicrobiales bacterium. Classification (NCBI taxonomy): domain Bacteria; kingdom Bacillati; phylum Actinomycetota; class Acidimicrobiia; order Acidimicrobiales; species Acidimicrobiales bacterium. The sequence continues at coordinate 73,963 of DATKSK010000023.1, forward strand.
CCCGGAGGTGTCGACACGGCGGCGAGCACGGCGGCGGCCACCGCCGCGGGACGCAGGAAATGGCTGTGGCGGGCGACGCCGAAGCGGATCCACTCGCCCAGCACGGCCGTGGTGGTGTCGGGGTCCCAGTCGGTCCCCATGCCGGTCAGGGTCTGGCCCGGCTGGACGATGGTGGCCCGCACGCCGGTGCCCTCCAACTCGAGCTGCAGCGCCCGGACGAAGCCCTCGAGCCCCCACTTCGACGCCACGTAGGCGGCCGTCAGGGGGCGTGGGTTGCGGAGCACCTCCGACGTCACGAAGACGAGGTCGCCGTGGTGGCGCTCGGCCATCGCCGGCGCCAGCGCGGCGACGAGGCGGTGGGCACCGAGCAGGTTGACGTCGACGGTATGGGCGAACACCGCAGGGGCCGTGCCGAGGGCCGTGCCCGGGGCGGCGTGGCCGGCGCTCGACACGACGACGTCGACGGGCCCGACGGCCTCCTGCGCGACGAGCGCGAAGGTCTCGACGGACGCCGCGTCGGCGAGGTCGAGGAAGGCGGCGTGGGCGTGGCCGCCGCGGGCCCGGATCCCGGCGGCGACCTCCTCGCACCGGTCGACCCGGCGCGCCCCGAGGACGACCGGGTGGCCGGCGGCCGCCAGGGCCTCGGCGGTGGCGGCGCCGATCCCCGAGGACGCGCCGGCGACGACGGAGGGCCGACGTTCGGGGTGGGGGACGAATCTCGCCATGGGCCTCGGGACCGCTCAGCGTGCCACGACGGTCGTCGCCAGGGTGGCGAAGCCCCGCACGTTGATGGAGTGGACGCGCCGGGTGCCGTCGGGGTCGATGTCGTAGTCGGCCACCCGGGCCACGAGCTCCTCGAGCGTCACCCGCGCCTCCAGCCTGGCCAGGGGGGCGCCCAGGCAGAAGTGGCGCCCGCCGCCGAAGCTGATGAGCTTGGTCGTGTCCCGGTCGATGTCGTAGCGGTCGGGCTCGGCGAAGACCAGCGGGTCACGGTTCGCCGAGCCCACCAGCAACAGGACGCGCTCGCCGTCGGGCAGCACCGTTCCCCGCAGCTCGACCTCGCCCGTGGTGACGCGCAGCAGCATCTGCGACGACGTGTCGAACCGCAGCGTCTCCTCGACCCAGTCGCCGGCGCGCGCCGGGTCCGCCAGCGCCTTGGCCTTCTCGTCGGGGAACCGCCACGCCCAGTACCAGGCGTTGGCGAGGAGCTTGGTGGTGGTCTCGTTGCCCGCCACCACCATGAGGAAGAGGAAGGAGATCACCTCGTCGTCGCTGAGCCGGTCCCCGTCGATCTCGGCGTCGAGCAGGCCCGACGTCAGGTCGTCGCGGCGGGTCGCTCGGCGCGCCGCCACCATGTCGGCGAAATAGCCGGCGAGGACCAGCGCGGCCTCCATGCCCTCCTGGGGCACGTCGAACACGCCCTCCTGCCGGTGCACGAGCAGGTCGGCCAGGCGGCGCACCTCGGCGCGGTCCGCGGGTGGCACGCCGATCATCTCCGAGATCACGTCCATCGGGAGCTTCCCGGCGACGTCGGCCACCATGTCGAAGCTGCCGGCCTCCACGGCCGCGTCCAGGTAGCGCACCGCCAGGGCCCGGATCTGCGGCTCGAGCTCCGCCACCCGGCGCGTGGTGAACGCCTTGGAGACGAGCGATCGCATGCGGGTGTGGCGCGGGGGGTCCATCGCCAGGAACGACATCGACTTGTGGGCGTGGGGACCGTAGGCGGCGGGGTCCAGGGTGACGCCGAAGCGGTTCGACAGGCGGGCGGGGTCGCGGAAGGCCGCCAGCACGTCGTCGTGGCGTGACAGGGCCCAGAAGTCGAGCTCGTCGTTGCGATACAGCGGGGCCTCGTCCCGCAGGCGAGCGTAGACCGGGTAGGGGTCCTCGTGGACGGCGTAGTCGTACGGGCTGTAGTGGACCGGTGCCATGGTGTCGCTGCCGGTCACAGCTCCCTCCCCAGTGCCAGCCGGGCCACGTCGGCCAGGGCGTCGGGGACGTCGCCGAAGTCGATGTGCCCCATACCGGCCCACAGCATGGCCCCGCTGTAGGCGAGGTCGAGCGTGCGCAGCACGGTCTCGTCGGCGTCGTCGCCAAGGGCGTCGGCCAGCCGGTCGTGGAGCGCGGCACCGAAGCGGACGCGCACCGCCCGGACCTCGGGCCCGCTCCCGAGCAGCGCCGTGGTGCAGGCCGCCGCCAGGGTGGGATCGTCCGCCATGAACAGCCCCAGCACCCGCAGCGCCGCCGTGACGCGGTCCACGCCGCTGTCGCCCGGGCTCGTCGGGGGGATCGGGAGCGCCTGCAGGCGCCGCCACAGCACCTCGGCGAGGAGGTGGTCCTTGGAGGCGAAGTACGTGTACGCCGTGGCCGGCGCCACGCCGACCCGCCTGGCCACGTTGCGCACCGTCAGGCCCTCGTAGCCCGTGGCGCGCGCCTCGTCGGCGGCCGCGTCGACGAGGCGCTCCACCACGACCGCCTGCCGGGGGGTGAGCCGCCGCCGGGTGGACTCGGCGGCCATGTCCGATACCGCCGGGCCCGCGGACAGCGCTGCGTCGGTCACCGGGCTCGATCGTCGGCCGGGTCGGCGGCCGCCGCCGTCCCCGGCGGTGCCGCGCCCGTCGGCACGTGGGGCGTGCCGTCTCGCAGGGCGGGGAACCGGAAGGTGGCCGCCGTGGTCATGCGCGTCATGGTGGTGATGTCGGCGACGGGGAGCGTTTCGGTGTCCTCGTCGATCACCACCTCCCATCGGCAGTGCGGCACGCGGTCGGCGGGGGCCCGCGGCGGCCGGTGCACGGCGCGCACCCGGGCCTTCGGGTTGACGGCCTGGGCGGTGACGTCGAAGGTGCCGTCCTCGATGTCGTGGCACATCCCGGTGACCAGACGCTCGCCCCAGGGCTCGACGTCCATCAGTGCTCCGCAGCTGCGCAGCTCGAAGTAGCCGTGGCGGTCGTCGACCACCTCGTAGTGGACGTCCATGTAGTGGTGGGGGAAGCCCGGGTCGAGCTGCAGGACCTTGAAGATCGCCTCGATGCCGTCGCCCTCGACGGCCATGATCTCGCGCAGGCGCTCGCCGTAGATCGGGCTCGCCCCCCGCCACTCCTCGATGGCCAGCTCGTTGACCATGTCGGTGCCGAAGCGGATCCCGATGGCGGCGCACATGGAGCGGTCGAGGAGGTGCACGATGAGGGCGTATTCGCGCACCAGGCGCACGAGGGCCTCTTTGGACAGGTCCTCGTAGCGGAAGTCGGGGTCGAAGGGCCCCGAGTAGTCGTTGCGGTCGGCCATGACGCCAGACTACGTTCCAGACACCTGTCTGGCTAGAGGGGAATCCATGAGCGCACGAGGAGGGCCCACCCCGTGACCACGGTCGGGGTCATCGGGCTCGGCGACATCGGCCGCGGTGTCGCCGAAGCGGTGGTGCGCGCCGGCCTCGGCCTGGTCGTCTGCGACCTGCGGCCCGAGGCCACGGGGCGGTTCTCCACGACGGCGCGGGTGGCGGGGTCGCCCGCCGAGCTCGGCGAGCGCAGCGACGTCGTCGTCGTGGCGGTCGTCGACGACCGCCAGGTCCTGGCCGTGCTGGACGGCGAGGGCGGTGCCCTGGGTGCCTGCGCGCCGGGGTCGGCCGTTCTCGTCGTGAGCACCGTGTCACCCGGCACCATCGAGGCCGTGGCGGCGCTGGCGAGCCGGCGGGACGTGGACGTCGTCGACTGCGGGGTGAGCGGCGGGCCGGCCGCGGCCGCGGCGGGCACCCTCGTGGCCATGGTCGGCGGTGACGGTGCCGCCGTCGAGCGCGTCAGGCCTGTGCTCGACGCCTTCACGTCCCTCGTCGTCCACATGGGCCCGCTCGGTGCCGGACTCAAGGCAAAGCTGGCTCGCAACCTCGTGCAGTACGGGTCGTGGCTGGCCGCCTACGAAGCCCAGGTGCTGGCCGAGGCAGCCGGGATCGAGCTGGGCAAGCTGGCCGAGGTCATCCGCGTCAGCGACCAGTTGATCGGCGGGTCCTCCCGGCTCATGTTCCGCGACACCGTCGCACCGTTCCCCCCCGACGCCGATACCGGCTTCGTGGCGCTCATGGCGGCGGCGGCGGGGCTCGCCCACAAGGACCTTCGGGCCGCCCTCGAGCTCGGGGCCTCGCTCGGGGTCGACTTGCCCCTGGCCGAGATGGCCGACGCACGGTGCGACGCCGTCTTCGGCCTGGCGGGAGACGGGGCACCGGGGAGGGTGCCGTGACGTCGGGATTCGGCGAGGAGCGGATGCTGATCGACGGCGCGCTGGTGCGTTCGTCGACCGGTGCGGTGTTCGAGACGGTGAACCCCGCCACCGAGGAGGTCCTGGGCGTGGCGGCCGACGCCTCCGACGAGGACGCCGAGCGGGCCGTGGCCGCGGCCCGGCGCGCCTTCGACGACACCTCGTGGTCGACCGACCTCGCCCTCCGGGTCCGGTGCCTGCGCCAGCTGCAGGTGGCCATGCGCTCGCACGCCGACGAGCTACGGGCCATGACCATCGCCGAGACGGGCTCTCCGGAGTTCCTCACCCGTTCGGCGCAGCTCGACGACCCCGTGGCGTCGCTCGGCTGGGTGGCCGACCTGGCCGAGTCCTACGAGTGGGTCGTCGACCTCGGCACCGCCGAGCCGCTCGGGATGCCCGCCCGGCGCTGGGTACGGCGCGAGCCCGCCGGGGTCGTGGCGGCCATCACGCCGTGGAACGTGCCGCACCAGATCAACCTGGCCAAGATCGGGCCGGCGCTCGCCGCCGGCAACACCGTGGTGCTGAAGCCGGCGCCCGACACCCCGTGGTGCGCCACCGTGCTCGGCCGGCTCATCGCCGAGGAGACCGACATGCCGGCCGGGGTCGTCAACATCCTGCCGTCGTCGGCCCCCGTCTTCGGGGCGCGACTGGTCGCCGACCCCCGGGTCGACCAGGTGAGCTTCACGGGGTCGACCGCCACGGGGCGCACCGTCATGGCCGGCGCCGCCGGGACGCTCAAGCGGGTCTTCCTCGAGCTCGGCGGCAAGTCGGCCTTCGTGGTGCTCGACGACGCCGACCTGCGCGGCGCCTGCGGTGTCGCCGCCTTCACCGTGTGCACCCACGCCGGCCAGGGATGCGCCATCACGACGCGCCTCGTGGTCCCGAGGGCGACGTTCGACGACGCCGTGACCGCCACCGCCGCCACCCTCGGCAAGCTTCGGGCGGGGGACCCCACCGACCCCGGCACCGTCTGCGGGCCGCTCATCAACGCCCGCCAGCGCGAGCGGGTGGAGGGCTTCATCCGCATGGCGCGCGACGAGGGCGGGACGGTGGTGGTCGGCGGGGGGCGTCCCGCCGACCGGCCCCGGGGGTTCTTCGTGGAGCCCACGCTGGTCGTGGGCATCGGCAACGATTCCCCCGTGGCGCAGCAGGAGATCTTCGGACCGGTCCTCGTGGTCCTCCCCCACGACGGCGACGACGACGCCGTGCGGATCGCCAACGACTCGCCCTACGGGCTGTCGGGATCGGTGTGGTCGACCGACCGGGACCGGGCCATGGGCGTCGCCGGGCGCATGCGCACCGGGACGGTGGGGGTGAACGGGGGCGTCTGGTACAGCCCCGACGTCCCCTTCGGCGGCTACAAGCAGTCCGGTATCGGACGCGAGATGGGCGTCGCCGGCTTCGAGGAATACCTCGAGACCAAAGTCGTGGCGGAGCCCGCATGACCGGAGACTCCATGCCGGGGACTCCATGACTGGAGGCTCCATGGCCGAGGACCACAGGCCGCCGTCGCCCGACCGGGCCGAGGGGATGGCGAAGATGCAGGAGGTCTACAACTTCTCGGTGGACCCCGACGCCGTCCCCGGGGACTTCGTCGCCTACACCGTCGACCATCTCTTCGGCGACGTGTGGCGCCGCCCGGGCCTGTCGACGTTCGAGCGCCGCCTCGTGACCATCGGCGTGCTGGCCGCGCTGGGCAAGACCGAGCTCCTCGACGTCCAGTTCCAGAGCGCGCTCGACAACGGCGAGCTGACCGAGGCGCAGGTCCGTGAGCTCGTGGTCCATCTCGCCCACTACGTCGGATGGCCGCTCGCCACGGGCGCCAACGAGGCGGCCGAGCGGGTCATCGGCCGCCGGCGTGCCGCCGGTGGCCCCGGGTCGGGTGGTGGATCGTGACGACCTACGACTTCAGCGGCAAGGTGGCGGTCGTGACCGGTGCAGGGCGCGGCATCGGCCGCGCCTACGCCGAGGGCCTGGCGTCGGCCGGGGCCTCCGTGGTCGTGGCGGACGTCGACGAGGGCGGTGCCGCCGAGACGGCCGAGGCCATCACCGTGGCCGGGGGGAGCGCCGCCGCGGTGCACGTCGACATCGCCGACCACGACTCGGTGGCGGCCATGGCGACGGCCGCCGAGGACCGGTTCGGCGGGATCGACCTCCTCGTGAACAACGCCGCGATCTTCGGGGGGATGAAGCTCGACCTGCTGCTCACCGTCGACTGGGCGTACCTCCAGCGGTTCATGGAGGTGAACCTCTTCGGTGCCCTCGTGTGCACCCGGGCCTGCTACCGGGCCATGGCCGCCCGCGGTGGCGGGGCGATCGTGAACCAGTCGTCGACCGCCGCCTACCTGTACGCCGGCTACTACGGCTGGGCCAAGGCCGGGGTGAACTCGCTCACGCAGCAGCTCGCCCACGAGCTCGGCGGCATGAACATCCGCGTCAACGCCATCGCCCCCGGCCCGACCGACACCGAGGCGGCCCGCTCGGTGGTGCCCGACGAGTACATGCGCCAGCTGGTCGGCTCCCTGGCGCTGAAGCGCCAGGGCACCCCCCAGGACCTCGTGGGGATGTGCCTGTTCCTGCTGTCCGACGATGCCCGGTGGGTGACGGGGCACGTCTTCAACGTCGACGGCGGGCAGGTCGTGCGGCCGTGACGGCGTGAGCCCTTCCGTGGTCGAGACGTCCGACACCGGCGCCGTGCGCGTGGTGCGGTTCAATCGTCCCGAGGCCCGCAACGCCTTCAACGCCGCGCTCTACCACGCGGTGACCGAGGCGATCCTCGACGCCGCGGAGGCACCGGGCGTGCACGTGGTGGTGCTCACCGGCACCGGCGCCGCCTTCAGCGCGGGCCAGGACCTCAAGGAGATGGCCGCCATCGTCACCGGTGAGGCCCCGCCCGAGGCGGCCCGGGGCTTCCAGGGCCTGCTCGAGGCGGTGCAGCGCTTCGAGAAGCCGCTCGTGGCTGCGGTGAACGGGGTGGGCGTGGGCCTCGGCTTCACGCTGCTCGCCCACTGCGACCTGGTCCTCATGGCCGACGACGCCCGCCTCCGGGTGCCCTTCGCCGAGCTGGGCGTGCCTCCCGAGGCGGCCAGCAGCTACCTCTTCCCGGTGACGATGGGCTGGCAGCGGGCCGCCCACCTGCTCTTCACGGGGGCGTGGCTCGAGGCGCAGGAGGCCGTCGACGCCGGCGTGGCGTTGGCGCGGTTCCCCGCCGATTCGCTCATGGACGAGGCCATGGCCGTGGCCTCGTCCATCGCCGCCCGACCACCCGACGCCGTCCGGGCGATCAAGCGGCTGCTCCTGGCCTCGCGCCAGCCGGCCGTGGCGGCGGCCCGAGCACGCGAGGAGGCGGCCTTCGCCCAGCTCCTGGGCTCCACCGCCAATCTGGCCGCCCTCGATCGCTTCGGGGGCCGGCCGCCGTCCTGAGCCGTGGCGCCGTGTCTCGGGCCCAGGGGGAAAGATAGGATGACCAGCTGCTCCGGCCGGACACCCACCCGTCCCGGTTCGAGGCCGCATGTGGGCGCTCGTAGCTCAATTGGATAGAGCATCTGACTACGGATCAGAAGGTTGGGGGTTCGAGTCCCTCCGAGCGCGCTGG
>DATKSK010000024.1 GCA_035531755.1 Acidimicrobiales bacterium
GGCATGCCGCCGAGGACCGCGCCGACCAGACTCTCGTCGGGCGCGTCGGCGATCGTTTTGCCGACGTGGCCGGAGTCGTACACGGCGGCGGCGGCCGGGCCCGACGTTCGGGAGAGGCGTTCACCGAGGGGCTGGCCAAGAGCCATACCAAGCGGTGACCCTCACCGATGCGGGTCCCCTCATCGCCATCATCGACGCGGACGAGCCCGACCACGACGCCTGCTTGGCGGCACTCGACGAGCTCGACCTTCCGCTCGTGACGACCTGGCCGGCGTTCACCGAGGCGATGTATCTGCTGGCGAGGGCCGGCGGCATCGTGGGCCAACGTGCCCTGTGGCGCCTGGTTCAGACCGGCAGGCTCATGGTCAGCGACCTGTCACCGTCGGCTGTCACCCGCAGCGCCCGTCTGATGGACCAGTACGCCGACACGCCCATGGACCTCGCCGATGCCACCCTGGTCGCCCTGGCCGAGGAGACGGACCAGCACAGGATCTTCGCGCTCGACTCGGACTTCCACGTGTATCGGATTCGCGGCCGCCAGCGCTTCGAGGTGGTTCCGGCACACTGAGCCAACCATGGGAGGCGTCCCGGAACAGGTCCTGAACGACCGACACCATGACGATTCTCGATCACTCCGCTTCCTCCGCGAGGGTCCCGATGGGCTTCCTCCGCGAGGGTCCCGATGGTCCCCTGTCCGTTCAGATCGCCCTCTTGATCCGCAGGTTGGGGGTTCGAATCCCGCGGAGCGCACGCACGGGCACGGGTCTGCGGGCCACCCGCCTGACGGCCCGAGGGCCGAGGAGCGGACGCGGGTGCTGACGGACCATCAGCCCGTCGCCGGCGAGGTGTACGCGCGGGTGCCGGGCCTGCGCCGGCGCGCCTACGACAGCGGGGACCACCTCGAAGCGACCACGGCCTTCCCCGACAAGCGCCCGCCCGTGTTCGAGGGCCGGTAGGCCGGCTGCGAGTGGACGTGGCCCCGACCAGATGGGAGCCTGCATCGTGACCACAGCGCCCATGGACGTCGGGGCCTTCCTGGAGGCCCGAGGCGATGCCATCCTGTCGACCGCGCAAGAGGCCGTGATGCGCCACCGGCTCGTCCATTACGAGGTCGCCGGCGCCGCCATCACCAGCGAGCGGCTCCGGGCGCTGCTCGACGTGCTGGTGCGGTGCTGTCACGACCACAGCGTGGAGCAGGCCCTGCAGTACGGCGAGTGGCTCGCCGTCGACCGCCACGCTTCGGGCCACAGCCTCGGCGAGGTGCAGACCGCCGTCAACGTGCTCGAAGAGGTCGTGTGGCAGTCGCTCACGAGCGACGCGCCGGCCGACGCGCTGGGCTACGCACTCGGTGTCGTGTCGACGGTCCTGGGGGCGGTCAAGGACCGCCTGGCGTGCACCTATGTGTCCCAGGTCTCGTCCAAGCCCCTGGGCACGCTCCGACTGGACTCGTTGTTCGCGGGCACCGAGGGAAGCCTCCCCACCTGATGCCCCGCTGCTCGGCCGTGTCGCGCCCTGGCGCCCACCGTGTCGCGGGCTGCTGAGCACCTGGGCCCGTGCGCTACGACATCGACCCTGAGCGATCGCAGGTCTGGATCAGCGCCCGCTCGAACGTCCACCCGATCCACTCCGAGACTCGGGGCATGACCGGGTTCGTCGACGTCGAGGTGTCCTGCGCAGGGCGGCTCGACATGCGGGTGCCGCCGCAGGCCAGGCTCGAGCTCCCGGTGGACCGGCTGTCGTCGGGGAACCCCCTGAACGACCGCGAGATGCGACGTCGGATCGATGCTCGACGGTTCCCCACCATCACCGGGGAACTGCTCTCCATGAAGGAGGCCGGGCGACCCGCCGCCTACCTCGCCGAGGGTGACATCACGTTCCGGGGGATGACGCAACGGTTCGCCGACGAATTGACAGTGGCGGTGGCGCCGGACGGCACCCTGGTGTTCGAGGGCGAACACGTCTTCGACATCAGGGACTTCGGCATGGACCCGCCCAGGGTCCTGGTGCTGAAGGTGTACCCCGACGTCACCGTGCGGGTGCGCGTCGTGGCCGAGGCCCGCTGATGCCCGCCCGCCACGGCCGACGGGCCGGGCCCCGGGCCCGGACGGCCTGAGGGAGGGCCCATGTGCCTCGGGATACCCGGCCAGGTGGTGGCGATCGTCGACGCCGGCCGACGGCTGGCCAAGGTCGACGTGGTGGGCGTCCGGCGCAACGTCGACGTCGGCCTTCTGGCTGACGGCGTGGCCCCAGGCGACTGGGTGCTCATCCACGTGGGGTTCGCCATGGCCCGGATCGACGAGGAGGAGGCGCGCCGGTCGCTCCAGGCGCTCGAGTCGATGGGGGCCGCCTACGCCGACGAGGTGCAGGCCGTCGTGGAGTCGAGGATCGCGTGAGCCCCGCCCCGGCACGAATGCGCTTCGTCGACGAGTACCGCGACCCGGCTGCGGCTCGCCTGTTGGCCGCTCGCATCACCGAGCTCGCCGGCGGCGACCATTTCAAATTCATGGAGGTGTGCGGGGGCCATACGCACACCATCTACCGGCACGGGATCGAACGGGTGCTTCCGGACTCCGTCGAGCTCGTGCACGGGCCGGGATGCCCGGTCTGCGTCATCCCCATGGGCCGCATCGACGACGCCATCGCCGTGGCCGAGGCGCCGGGGGTCATCTTCACCTCGTTCGGGGACATGATGCGCGTGCCGGGCTCGTCGGGGAACCTCCTGTCGGCGAAGGCGGGCGGGGCCGACGTCCGGGTCGTGTACTCGCCCCTCGACGCCCTGCGCGTCGCCGCGGAGAACCCCGACCGGGAGGTGGTGTTCTTCGCCGTCGGGTTCGAGACCACCGCGCCTTCCACGGCGGTGACGCTGCTGCGGGCCCGGGAGCAGGGCGCGACCAACTTCAGCGTCTTCTCCAACCACGTCACCATCGTGCCCCCGATCAAGGCCATCCTCGATTCCCCCGACCTCCGCCTCGACGGGTTCCTCGGGCCGGGCCACGTCTCGACCGTGGTGGGCCAGCGCCCTTACCGCTTCGTCCCCGAGGTCTACGGCAAGCCCCTGGTGACCGCCGGCTTCGAGCCGCTCGACATCCTGCAGGCCATCGCCATGCTGCTGACGCAGATCCGCCAGGGGCGGTGCTGCGTGGAGAACCAGTACACGCGTTGTGTCCACGAGGAAGGCAATCCGCGCGCCCTGGCGGTGCTGGCCGAGGTGTTCGAGCTGCGGCCGCACTTCGAGTGGCGCGGGCTCGGCTTCATCTCCCAGAGCGCGCTGAAGCTCAGACCGCAGTTCGCGGCGTGGGACGCCGAAGTGCGCTTCGCCGTGCCGGGCGTACGTGTCGCCGATCCCAAGGCGTGCCAGTGCGGCGAGGTCCTGAAGGGCGTGATCAAGCCGTGGGAGTGCAAGGTCTTCGGGACGGCCTGCACCCCGGAAACGCCCATCGGGACGTGCATGGTGTCCTCGGAGGGCGCCTGCGCGGCCTACTACAACTTCGGCCGACTGCATGGCGAGGTCGCCGCCGCCCTGGGCCGCTGAGCCCGGTCACGGATCCTCGTCGGCCGGTCGTCTCGTCGGGCCCCTGGCGTCCCTCGGGGACGCTACCGACCGGGGCGCGCCGTCCCTCGCAGAACCCTGGCGGCCGTGTACGAGTCACCGGGTGCGGAGGCCTTCGTGGGTACGGCGGGGTCCGCACGTCGACCGTGTGGCCACCCGTCCCCACGTGACGACCGGTCCTCGGCGGCGCGCGCCGTCCACACACCGGGAGTCGTCTCGCGCCAGCGAACCGGCGCCGCCGTCATCTCCACGACCGCTCGTGCATCGTCGAGGGACGGCCGGCTCTCGCTGGAGCGTGGCAGGTACAGTGCACAACTCCCGTCCTGCCGTTCCACGACGACGGCCATGACACCGGTTCGGCCCACGCCGTGGCACCGCTCACGGGTCAGGCCCGGGGTGCCGTCGTCAGCGCTCCCCGCGACGATCATCTGCGAGCCGTCGTCGACGTTCATGGCAACTGGGCGAGCGCGTCCCCACGCGGGCGCGCCCACCCGGTGAAGCGACGCGTGATCGAGTCCCTGCGATGTCGTTGCATGCGTAGCGCCCCTGGCATTCGCACTCCGAAGAGACAACTATGAAGCAGCACGCGGCGCTGTCCCATAGGTAACGCGACCCATTGCGCTCGGAGGACGACCCGGACCCGGACGACGCCTCCCCGAGGAGGCCCGGGCTCGACACAGGCCCGGACGGCGGGCACCTCCGCCCCAACACCACTGAAGGACACGAGTCCGTGGTCACGCACCGTGGCAGGAGTCAAAAAGGGACGGGCCCGTGCCGACACTGATCAGTGTGATGCCGTCCGACGTGGACAGCGAATCGGCGATCGTCACCCTGATCCGACCGACGTGAGGACACCATGACCGTTCGATCGCGTGCCGCCAAGAAGAGCCGCCGGGCCCATAAGGGCATGCCGACCCCGTCGGGGAGCACGGGTTCCCCGCGCGCGGACACCGGCAAGAGCCCCGTCGAGACCTGGGTGCTGGGTCTGCAGCTGCGAGCCCTGCATCTCGAGAACGCGCACGGCACCGGGTCGGAGGCCGGGCAGTACGCGTTCGGCGTCGCCGTCGCGTGTCGCCAGGCGATCGGAGCGCGTCACGTCATGGTGTCGGACCACCTGGCCGACGACCTCACCACTCCCGCGGCACGGTTCGGCTACGACGACGCCGCGGCATTGGTCGCGGCTGCCCTCGATCGGAGCGAGCCACCGACAGGCGAGTTCCACGAGCTGCTCCGGGGCCTGCATCCCGTCGACGGGATCCCCCGTGCGTGACCAGGCCCCGGTCGGACGGTGTGAGAGCCGGGCACGACCTCGATCGACGACCGGCACCACCCTCCTGGCCCGCTGAGGCGCGTCACGATCCGGCCAGGGCGGCGATGGCCGCCTGGCCGACGCTGATACCGCCGTCGTTGGGCGGCACGTCGCGGTGCAGGAGGACGCGCACCCCCCGCGCCGCCAGGGCGTCCTCGACGGCGGCGGTCAGGCGGACGTTCTGGAAGACGCCCCCGCTCAGGGCCACGGTGTCGATCCCCCGCGCCCCGGCGAGATCCGCGGCCGCGGCGGCCACGCCGGCGCCGAGGCCGCGGTGGAACCCGGCCGCCACCGTGGCGGCCGGCGTGCCCCGGGCCACCTCCTCGATGACCGCGGCCACCAGGGGCGCCGGGTCGAGCACGAGCACGCCACCCGACGTGGCGAGCCCGACCGGGTAGAGCGGGGCGTCCCCGGGGGCGACCGGGGCGGCGAGGGCCTCGAGCTCGACGGCGGCCTGGCCCTCGTAGGTGACGCGGAGGCGGATCCCGAGGACGGCGGCCACGGCGTCGAACAACCGCCCGGCGCTCGTCGTCTCCGGCGGGTCGCCGTGCTCGAGGACGGCGAGCACCTGGTCGGTGCGCCCGTCGAGCGCCGCCCCCACGGCCTGGGCGCGCTCCGCCCCCAGCGCGGCCCGCGCCCACGCCACCGCCATGCGCCACGGCTCGCGGATGGCCGCAATGCCCCCGGGCAGGCCCACGGGGGCCAGATGCCCGACGCGCTCGAAGGCGCGCAGGTCGGCCACCAGGAACTCCCCGCCCCACAACGAGCCGTCGCTGCCGAGCCCCAGCCCGTCGAAGGCCACGCCCAGCACCGTGCCGGTGTGCCCGTGCTCGACCAGGCACGACGCCACGTGGGCGTGGTGGTGCTGCACGGCCAGGGTGTCGCGCCCCGAGTCGAGTGCGTACTTGGTCGACAGGTACTCCGGGTGCAGGTCGTGCGCGACCACGTCGGGCTCGACGCCGGTGAGGTGGCAGAGGTGCTCGGCGGCCTGCAGGAAGGCGCGGTATGCGCCGAGATGCTCGAGGTCGCCGATGTGGTGGCTCGGCACCAGCATCGTGCCGGTGGCCACGGACACGGTGTTCTTCAGCTCGGCGCCCACCGCCAGCACCTGCCGGCGCGCCCTTCCGGGGAGCCGCATGGGCTCGGGGGCGTACCCCCGGGACCGGCGCAGGACCTGCAACCGGTCGCCCGTGCTGCGCACCACGGAGTCGTCGCAGCGGATGTGGATGGGGCGGTCGTGGAGCACCACGGCATCCACCAGGGGCCCCAGCCGGGCCAGGGCGTCCCCGTCGACGTGGGCGATCGGGTCGTCGGACAGGTTGCCGCTGGTCATCACGAGCGGCCGGCCGGCCCGGGCCAGGAGCAGGTGGTGCAGCGAGCTGTACGGCAGGAAGATTCCGAGCTCCGCCAGGCCCGGTGCCACCCCGTCGGCCACGGTCGCGTCGGCCCGGCGGGGGGCGAGCACGATGGGCCGGCGCGCCGACGCCAGGAGGGCGGCCGCGGCGGGGGTCAGGTGGCACAACCGGCGGGCGTGCTCGACGGAGGCGGCCATCACGGCGAAGGGCTTGTCGTCACGCGCCTTTCGGCGGCGCAGCTCGGCGACGGCGACGGGATCGGTGGCATCGGCGGCGAGGTGGTAGCCACCGATGCCCTTCAGAGCCAGGACGAGCCCCGAGGTGAGCGCCTCGACGGCCATGTCCAGGGCGCCGGGCCCCTCGGCACGCCATGCGCCGGTGGGGTCGACCAGCCGCAGCGTGGGCCCGCACGCCGGGCACGCGTTGGGCTGGGCGTGGAACCGGCGGTCGGCGGGGTCCTCGTACTCCGCCCGGCACCGCTCGCACATGGTGAACCCGGCCATGGTGGTGGCGGGCCGGTCGTAGGGGACGGCCGTGACGATGGTGTAGCGGGGCCCGCAGTCGGTGCAGCTGGTGAAGGGGTAGCCGTAGCGGCGGTCGGCGGGGTCGTCCACCTCGGCCAGGCACGCGTCGCAGGTGGCGGTGTCGACGCTCACCGGTACGGCCGGCACCCCGGCGCCGGTGCTCCCGATGATCCGGAACCCGCCCGGTGCCGCCTGCGTCGGGATGGTCGTGGCCTCCACCGTCTCGACCCGGGCGAGCGGGGGTGGCGACTCGCGCAGCACCCGGCACAGCTCGGCCAGGGCGGCCTCGGGCCCCTGCGCCTCGATCAACACGCCCTCGGTGTCGTTGCGCACGAACCCGGCCAGGCGCAGCGCCACCGCATGGCGGTATACGAAGGGCCGGAATCCCACGCCCTGCACGGTGCCGCGCACGCGCACACGGCGCCGCCTCGTCGTCAGGGCACCGGGCATCGCCGGCTCAGCAGATCCGGGGCAGCGGATCCCCGACGAGCATGTCGACGATGCGGGTCCCGCCGAACGTCGTGCGCAGCACGACGATGCCCGGTGGATCGTCCTGGATCTCACCGATGTCGGCGGCGTCGCGCCCCAGGGGGTGGGCGCGCAACGCCTGCAGGGCGGCGTCGGCCTCGTCGGGGGCCACGACGGCCACGAGCTTCCCCTCGTTGGCCACGTACAGCGGGTCGATGCCCAACAGGTCGCAGGCGCCCGTGACGCTGAGCTTCACGGGCAGGGCGGGCTCGTCCAGCACCACGGCCACGTCGGCGTCACGGGCGAGCTCGTTGCAGACGGTGCCCACACCCCCACGGGTGGGGTCCCGCATCCACCGGGTGGCGGGGGCGGCGTCGAGCAGCGCGGCCACCAGCCCGCCGAGTGCAGCGGTGTCCGACGACAGCTCGGCCTCGAGCTCGAGGTCACCGCGGGCGAGCATCACCGCCATGCCGTGGTCGCCGATCGTCCCGGACACGAGCACCCGGTCGCCGGGGCGGACGAGCTCGGCCAGCAGGCGGCGGCCGGCCGGCACCCATCCCACGCCCGCGGTGGTGATGTAGAGCCCGTCGGCCGCTCCCCGGTCGACGACCTTGGTGTCCCCGGTGACGATGACGACGCCGGCGGCGGCGGCAGCAGCAGCCATGTCGACCACCAGGGCGCGCAGCTCGTCCACCGGGAACCCTTCCTCGATGACGAAGGCGCAGGAGACCCAGGCCGGCACGGCACCCATCACCGCCAGGTCGTTGACGGTGCCGTGCACGGCCAGGTGGCCGATGGAGCCGCCGGGGAACCGCAGCGGCTGCACGACGAAGGAGTCGGTCGTGAAGGCGATGCGCCCACCGGTCGGCAGCTCGAGCACCGCCGCGTCGGTCAGGGGGGCACCACCGGGATCGCCGAACGCCTCCACGAACACGGCGTCGACGAGCGCGGCCGACGCCTTCCCTCCGGCACCGTGGGCGAGTGTCACGACCTCGTCGCGTAGCCGTGGCCGGCGGCGCCGGAAGTCCTCGATGCGTTCCAGGACGGCCGCTTCGCGCCCGGAGGCGCCACGCCCGTCCACCTCGTGCTCCGGCCCCGCCGGCACACCCGCACGACGCGTGCCGCCCGCCGGTGCCGCCCCCGGTGCGGTCGTGCCGCCAGGTCCGGACCGGGCAGGCGACGGGTGGTGGTCGTTCATGGCGCCGCCGGCGCGGTCCCGAGGTGGCGGCGCACCGCCGTCCACAGGGTGAGCGCCAGCGCGTCCTGTGTCTCCTGGATGCGGTGCACGCTCTCCGAGCGGGCGACGAAGAGATGGTCGACCGCACCGCACGTCGCCATGTCGCCCCCGTCGTAACCGGCCAACCCGACCGTCAGGATCCCGGCGCGCGCCGCCGTATCGAACATGCGGATGAGGTTGGCCGAGTTCCCGCTGGTGGAGAAGCCCACGACGATGTCGTCCGGGGTGCCGTAGGCCATGAGCTGGCGGGAAAAGACGAGCTCGAAGCCCACGTCGTTCCCGAGCGCCGTGAGGATGGCGCCGTCGGCCACGAACGACCGCGCCGGGAGGGGTCGCCCCGACGGGGGGCGGGCGAAGAGCGCGGCGAGCGAGGCGGCGTCGGTCGCGCTCCCGCCGTTGCCGGCGGTGAACAGTCTGCCGCCGCGCTCGAAGCGCTCCGCCATCGCGCCGGCGGCACGCTCCACCTCATCAACGCAGCGCGCCAGCGTCGCGGTCTGCAGCGCCCGGCTGTCGGCACGTTTGGCCGCCGCCGAGTCGGCCAGGTCGGTGACCAACGCGTCGACGTCGCACTCGTCGGCCTCGATGAACGGGTACAGGAAATCCGTGCCGTGCGGGCCGACCGTGCTCACCGTGGTGAGCCCTCCACCGTGGCCACGGCCGACCCGGCGTGCAGCAGCACGAGGGCACCGCGGGCGGGCACGTCGATGAGCGAGGCGTCGACGTCCTCCACGCCGGCGGCCGTCCGGACGCTCGCCCGGTGCCCAGGCAGGACCGCCAGCACTTCGCCGACGCGGCCCTCGTCCGAGCACGTGACGCACACCTCGCCACCACCGTCCTCGGGCGCCCCCGTCAGCAGCCCGGGGTGCTCGAAGCACACCTGGACCAGCTCCCACAGCAGGTGGTACGTGAGGACGACACCACCACCGAAGACCGCGGCCACCTCGTCGTCATCGTCGTCCGACCACAGCACGTGGTCCGCGGCTCCGGGCTCGGGGCGCGCCGGCCCGGCGCCGATCCATACGGTCAACAGCCCCCACACCCGGGCGTGCCGCATCAGGGTCACCACGGCCTCGTCGTCGGGAGCGGCGATCGCCACCACGATGTCGGGCCGCCTCGACTTCAGGCGCAGCGCGTCGACGACGTCGGGGTCGTCCACCGCCACGGCCGGCAAGGCCCGCTTCCCGACGATCACCGGGTGGACGAACTCCACCGCCACGTGACGGGCGTGCCATGGCCATGGCGGCGAGACACACCACATGGTGGCGCCGGCGACGAACCGCCGGGCGATCGCCAGGGAGGCCAACGCGGTGTCCCGGCCGAAGGCACCTGCGCCGTCGGGCCGGTGCGGGTCGCCGCCACTCGCGGGGACGGCACCGCCGCCACCCGCGGGGACGACACCACCGGGCCCCGGGGCTTCCGAGGCTCCGGCCACGTGCCCGGCCCGTCCGCCCACAGCGACGCCTCCTGCTCGGGGACTCTCCGCACC
The DNA here is from genome assembly GCA_035531755.1 of Acidimicrobiales bacterium. Lineage (NCBI taxonomy): Bacteria > Bacillati > Actinomycetota > Acidimicrobiia > Acidimicrobiales > Acidimicrobiales bacterium. The sequence continues at coordinate 9,930 of DATKSK010000024.1, forward strand.
CGATGGTAGGGCACCGCCCCGGTGGCGGATCCCCGACACCCCCGCCGTCGAGCCGGGGGGGCCGATATGGAGGCCCCCCTCGCAGTGGAATGCCCTGGCCGGCCCGGTGGGAAAACCGCGTCCCTGTCCGGCGCTACGGTCCCCCGGTGGCCGGAGAGGAAAACCCGTCCTCCGCTGGTCCTTCCCTGTGCTCGGGACCAGGGACCGCACTATCAATACATTGTCACAACGCCGCCGGAATGGTCCCTGACAATTCCCTATCCCGGGATACCATTTCCGGCGATGAGGGCTCCTGGCCGTGTCGACCGGCCGTCATCGCTGACCGGTGCGCCCCGTTCGGGTGCCGGCGACGACGGACCGGACGCCGAACCGGACATGCTCGCGCCTCCGCAGGGCCCGGGCGGGGGGGTGGCGGCCGGTGCGCTCCGGTCGCCACACCCCGACGACGCCCCGCCGCCGGGACTTCCGGGGCGCGGCCGTCCCCCGGCGCCGGCACACCCCAGAGCGCGAGGGGCGAGCCCCGATCGGCCGGAGGCCGGCGTCCGGCGCCGGCACGGCGAGGGGTTCCGGGCCGTGCTCGACGGCTGGTCCGGGGAGGTCGGGGCGCTCGACGAGGTGCGCTTGCAGTCGGTGCGCGTGGGGGTGGCCTCGACGGTGGC
>DATKSK010000025.1 GCA_035531755.1 Acidimicrobiales bacterium
TCGTGGGTGGCGATGGTGCGGCGCTCGGCCTCGGCGTACTCCACCGGCTGGGCCAGGCCGATCTCCTCGGTCATCTTGGCCTGCTGGAGGTCGCCCCACGACAGCTGCGTGGCGTCCCGGCGCAGCGCCCACACCAGCGCCTCGTCGAGCAGGTGCTCGAGCATGACCGGGGAGTAGCCGAACGTCATGGCGGCCAGGGCGTCGCGGCGCGACGGGTCGTCGAGCTCCGTCTCGTGCGCCTTCTTGTCGAGGTAATAGTCGATGATCTCGCGCCGTCCCGACCTCGAGGGCAGGTCGAAGTAGATCGAACGGTCGAAGCGCCCGGGGCGCACCAGCGCCGGGTCCAGGTCGGCGGCGCGGTTGGTGGCCCCGATGACGAGGATGTTGGCGGGTCGCGGTGCGGGCTTGCGCAGGTGCCGCGTGGGGGGGAGCCAGGCGTTCACGAGGTCGACGAGGGCGCCGGCGAGGCGCGTCGACGCCGGGGGCTGGTCGAACGACTGCAGCTGGATGAGCAGCTCGTTGACGACGCCGGCGATGCCGTCGTGGTGCCGGCCCACGCCCATGCCGCCCCGCGAGCCGCCGATGGCGTCGATCTCCTCGATGAAGCCGATGGCGCCGCCCTCGCGCCGGGCGTACTTGCGCAGCGCCTTGAAGTAGGAGCGGATCTTGCGGTTGGTCTGCCCGTAGAACATCGACTGGAACGCCGACGAGGACACGAAGAGGAACGGCACGCCGGCCTCGGCGGCCATGGCCTTGGCCATGTAGGTCTTGCCGGTGCCCGGCGGCCCCTCGAACAGGATCGCCCGGCGAGCCGAGCCGCCCATGTGCTCGGCGAAGGTGCGGTGGGCGAGGAAGAGGTTGAGGGTCTTCACCACCTCGTCGACCAGGACGGGCGCGCCCCGCACGTCGTCGAAGGAGACGTCGATCTCGTTGGGCCGGTACAGGACGTGCGGGGAGCGGCCCGCCCCGAGGAGCGGCAGGACGATCATCGCCCCCAACAGGACGATGAGGACGATCGCCGGCAGGTACGGCGTCAGGCCGGCGGGGAAGTGGGGGAAGGCGAAGGGCCCCCGGTGCAGGACGAGGGCCCGCACGCCCAGCCAGACGGCGATCGGGGTGAGCACGATCGCCAGCCGGAACATCTTCCCCTGGCGGACCCGTTCGCGGGCGGCCCCGACGTCGGCGGTGGCGACACGGATGACCCCCGACTGCCCGAGCGTGCGCAGCGCGGTGGCGGCCTGCGCCTGTGCCGGCGCGACCCCGTCGGCTCTCGGGGTCACCGGCCCGGTCGGGTCCTGCGCCGGTCGACGCCCGTGTCCCGAGCCCCGGTGGTCGCTCATCGCCTCACCCCTGATCCCCTCGCCGCCCTCGGGTGCCCATCAGACGGCACCCGGGTCATGCTTGGCCACACGGGACGACGGCCGGGGACGGGGCTGCCGGGAGCCGAACCGGCCAGGTCCCCCCGGTAGGCCCGCGACCTGCGGCCCACCGGATCGCCTGGTCGGTCGTCTCCACCGCCCGATCCGGACACCCTCCCTTATGCCACTCTCCGTGTCCGTTCTAACGCAGGTCCCTACGGATGATCAACTCGCCCCCAATACACCCGGAACAGGAGTGGCCCGTCTCTGCTACCGGGGCCGAGGCTGCCGATGACCACGCAGCGGGTCGAGCCGCTGACGCTGTGCGGGTCCCGTGAGGCGCCGGGAGCGTCACATGGGCCCGGCGTCGTGCTTGCGGCCGGGCAGGCGCTCGCGCCGCGAGGCGTCGAGGACCAGCGCCCGGTGCAGGGCCCGGCGGGTGTCGGCCGGGTCGATGACCGCGTCGACGAACCCCCGCTCGGCCGCCACCCACGGCGTCAGGAGCTCGGTGCGGTAGTCCTCCTCGAGCGCCCGGCGCTCGTCGTCGGTGGACCCCCGGCCGAGGATCTGCGCTGCCCCGCCGGCACCCATGACGGCGATCTGGGCCGAGGGCCAGGCCAGGCACAGGTCGTTGCCGATGCCCTTGGAGTCCATGACGATGTACGCCCCCCCGAAGGCCTTGCGCAGGACCACGCACACCCGGGGCACCGTCGCCTCGGCGTAGGCGAAGGCGAGCTCGGCGCCGTGGCGGATCATCCCCCGCCACTCCAGGTCCTTGCCGGGGAGGAAGCCCGGCGTGTCGACGAGCGTCACGATCGGCAGGTTGAAGGCGTCGCAGAACCGGACGAAGCGCGCCCCTTTCTGCGACGCCGGGATGTCGAGGGTGCCCGCCAGCGATCGCGGCTGGTTGGCGACCACGCCCACCGGCATGCCCCCGACGCTGGACAGGGCGGTGACGAGCTGCGGCGCCCAGGCCGGGCGCAGCTCGAGGAGCTCGCCGTCGTCCGCCACGGCGCGCACCACGTCACGCACGTCGTAGGAGGCGGAGGCGGCCGCGGGCACGAGGTCGCGCAGCGCCGGCGTGGCGCGGTCGCCGGGGTCGTCGGTGGGGACCGTCGGCGGCTCGGCGTCGGTGTGGTCGGGGAGGTAGACGAGAACGGCGCCGAGGAGCCCGGCCACGGCGTCCTCGTCCCGGGCCAGCAGGGCGCACAGGCCGCTGGCGGTGGCGTGCACCGTGGCGCCGCCGAGGTCGTGGAGCCCCACCCGCATGCCGGTGAACCCCTCCACGGCGTCGGGCCCGGACACGAAGGCGAAGGCGTCGGGCGTCATGACCGTGACGTCGGCCAGCCCCAGCAGCAGGGCCGGGCCCGAGATCGCCGCGCCCGTCACCGCAGCCAGCACGGGCACCACCCCCGAGCACGCCGCCATGGCGGCAGCGGCCCCGCCCCATCCGTGGAGGGCGTCGACGCCCTGGGCGACCTCCGACCCCGACGACGACAGCACGACGACGAGCGGCAGTCGCTCCCGGAGCGCCACGCGGGCCGCTTCGGCGATGGTGTCCCCGTCGGCCCGGGTGAGCGCCCCGCGGTGGTGGCCCGACACCGAGCGCGCCACCATGACGGCCCTCCCGCCCATGGTCTCGAGCGCGGCCCGGATGGTGCCCGGGACGTGGGCGCG
>DATKSK010000026.1 GCA_035531755.1 Acidimicrobiales bacterium
GACCGGGCGGTCTTCGTCCGTATCACCACGCGGCCCGGCGGCGATGCCGACGTGGCCCGCTCGACGATCGACGGCGTCCTGTCGCTCCTCGAGAACCACCCCGAGCTCAACGAGTTCAAGCACACCACGATCGAACGCTGACCGCCGGCGTCGCCGCCCGGGCGTGGACAGCGGGCACCGCGGGTGGAACCGGGGTCAGACCCCACCGGCGGCGGCCATGGCGCCCAGCAGGGCGCGCGACCGTTCCACCTCGTCGGGCGCGCCGTACACCGCGCCGGAGAACTCCGTGGCGCCGGCCTCGGCCAAGCGGCGGATCTGCGCGGCGACCTCGTCCTCGTCCCCCACGACGGCGACGTCCGCCGGGCCCTGCACCCCCTCGCGGTCGAGCATCGCCCGGTAGGACGGCAGCTGGCCGTACATCGCGAAGATCCGGCCTGCCCGCTCGCGAGCGGCGTCGGCGTCGGCGGTCACGCACACCGGCAAGGTGACGACCACCTGGGGCGCGGGGCGGCCGGCGTCACCGGCGGCGGCCGTGATGGCGGGCACGATGTGGTTCCCGATGGTGTCGGGGCCCACCATCCACGTCACGGTCCCGTCGGCGAGCGTCCCGGCGATGCGCAGCATCGTCGGCCCCAGGGCCGCCACGACCACCGCCGGCGGCGGTGTGGGCACGACGTCGAGGGGACCGAAGCTGTTCGTGCGGACCATCTCCCCCTCGAACGACACCTGCCGGCCCTCGAGCAGGGGGACGAGCACCGACAGGTACTCCTGCATGTACCGGGCGGGGCGCTCGAAGGAATAGCCCCACGCCCCCTCCACGACGACCTGGTGCGAGAGGCCGATGCCCAGCGTCAGCCGGCCCCCGCCGGCGGCCTGCACGGTGAGGGCCTGCTCGGCCAGCATCATGGGGTGGCGCGGGTGGACGGGGACCACCGCCGTGCCCAGGCCCACCTCCGGCACCTCGCGGCCCACCACGGCCAGGACGGTGAGGGTGTCCCAGCCGAAGATCTGCGAGGCCCACAGCGACGACGCGCCGGTCGCCGCCAGGGTGCGGGCCCGCTCGACCACCTCGTCGATCGTCCCGCCCGTCTCGAGGCCCAACCCGATCTTCATCCCGACATCCCCCGTCGTCGCGCCGGCGACCCTTCGTCGCACCCGCCCATGGTGGCAGTACCGTTCTCCTCGTGCCTCTTCGGGGTGACGAGTACGACGCCCGGTTCGCCCGGTTGGCGGCCGAGGGCCATTACCTCCACGGCGAAGCCGACTTCGTCGCCGCGCTGCTCGGCCCGCCGCCGGCCACCGTGCTCGACGCCGGCTGCGGCACGGGCCGGCTGGCCATCGAGCTGGCGAGGCGCGGCTACCGGACCCTCGGCGTCGACGTCGAGGGGGCCATGCTCGACTCGGCACGGGCCAAGGCTCCGGAGCTGGCGTGGGAGCGCGCCGACCTGAGCATCGTCGAGCTCCCCGCCGCCGGGTTCGACGTGGTGGTGGCGGCCGGCAACGTGATGATCTTCCTCGAGCTGGGCACCGAGGCCCCCGTCGTGGCCAACCTCGCCCGCGCCCTCGTGCCCGGCGGGCTGCTGGTGGCGGGATTCCAGGTCGGTCGGCAGCTCACCCTGGAGCGCTACGACTCGCTGGCCGGCGCGGTCGGGCTGGCGCTCCAGGAGCGGTGGGCCACCTGGGAGCGCGCCCCGTACGCCGGCGGCGACTACGCCGTGTCCGTGCACCGTCGGGCGGCCGGGGCATGACCGGGGGCGCCGGGACCGGCGGGCCGGCCGCCATGCACCCCGACGCCGCCCACCTGGCGTTCCTGCTGGGGCGCTGGGCGGGGGAAGGCGACGGCCTGTACCCCACCATCGAGCCGTTCCGGTACGGCGAGGAGATCACGCTGTCGCATGTGGGCAAGCCGTTCCTGGCCTACGCCCAGCGCACCTGGAGCCTCGACGACGGGCGCCCGCTGCACGCCGAGACCGGCTACTTCCGGTGCCCGTCCCCGTCGCTGGTCGAGCTCGTCGCCGCCCATCCCACCGGTGTCGTCGAGGTGAGCGAGGGCACCCGCACCGGCACCTCGATCGACCTGTCCTCCACCGCCGTCGCCCGCACGGGCAGCGCCAAGGAGGTCACCGCCGTGGCCCGCAGGATCGAGGTCCAGGGCGACCGGCTCCGCTACGAGCTCGACATGGCGGCGATGGGGGTCCCGCTCACCCTGCACCTGCGCGCCGTCCTGCGGCGCGTGAGCACACCGTCGCCGTGACGGCCCTCGTCCCTCCGGTTCGGGACCCGGTGACCGCCGGCGGCCCGGGCGGCGTGGCGCACGCAGTGGACCCGCGCCCGGTGAAGGTCGGCCGGGATCAGCCCGGTCCGTGGGCGGGGCAGAATGCGTCGGGCACCGGCGTCCGACGGGCGGGCCGGGGCGACGACGAGGGAGCGGGGGTCCGATGAAGGCGGTTGGGATCGTGATGGGGAGCGCCTCCGACGTGCCCGTGATGGAGGGCGCGGTGGACGTGCTGCGCGAGTTCGGGGTCCCCCTCGAGGTCCGGGTCCTCTCGGCGCACCGCACCCCCGACGACGCCCTGCAGTTCGCGCGCGACGCAGCGGGGCGCGGGTTCGGCGTGATCATCGCCGGCGCAGGCGGCGCCGCCCATCTGGCGGGCGTGCTGGCGGCCGCCACGCCGCTGCCGGTGATCGGCGTGCCGGTCGCCGTCGGCGAGCTCGGCGGGCTCGACGCGCTCCTGGCCATGGTGCAGATGCCCAGCGGCGTCCCCGTGGCCACCGTCGCCGTCAACGGGGCGCGCAACGCCGGGCTCCTGGCCGTGCGGATCCTGGCGCTCGCCGACGACGGACTGGCCGTCGCCCTGGAGCAGGCGCGTGAGGCCATGGCGACCAAGGTGCGGGCCGCCGACGAGGAGGTCCGGGCCCGCTTCGGCAGCGGCACGGGCACCTGACACCGCCGCCCCCCGGGCGGCACGCAGCACCGCCGCCCCCCGGGCGGCACGCAGCAGAGTCAGGACACGAAGCAGCGGGACCGGGAGGCGCCGTGCGGGTCGTGGTATCGGGGTCGTCGGGGTTGATCGGGCGGGCGCTCGTGGAGGCGTTGCGGGACCGCGGCGACGAGGTCACGCCGCTCGTGCGGCGCTCCCCCGCGGCCGGGGAGGCGACGTGGGACCCGCCCACCGGGTCGATCGACGCCGGTGCGCTCGACGGCGCCGACGCCGTGGTGCACCTGGCGGGCGCGGGCATCGGCGACCGCCGGTGGACGCCGGAGCGCCGCCGGGAGATCCTCGCCAGCCGGGTGGAGTCCACGTCGCTGCTGTCCCGCACGCTCGCAGGCCTCGCCCACCCGCCGGCGGTCCTGGTGAGCGCGTCCGCCGTGGGCTACTACGGGGACCGCGGCGCGGAGGAGCTGACCGAGGACAGCACCGCCGGCACCGGGTTCCTGGCCGACGTGTGCCGCGCCTGGGAGGACGCCACGGCCCCCGCCGCCGACGCCGGCCTGCGGGTCGTCCGCCTGCGGTCGGGGGTGGTGCTCAGCCCCCGGGGCGGCGCCCTGGCGCGCCAGCTCCCGCTGTTCCGGCTGGGCGTCGGGGGCCGGTTGGGCACCGGACGTCAGTGGTTGAGCTGGATCTCGCTCCCCGACGAGGTCGGCGCCGTCCTGCACACCCTGGCCGAGCCCTCGCTGCGCGGCCCCGTCAATGCCACGGCCCCCGGGCCCGTGACCAACCGGGACTTCACGGCCGCGTTGGGCCGGGCGCTGCACCGCCCCACGGTCATGGCGGTCCCGGGTGTCGCCCTGCGCATCGCCCTGGGACCGGCACTCGCCGCGGAGATGGTGCTGGCGGGCCAGCGCGTCCTCCCGGCGCGCCTGACGGCCAGCGGGTTCCGGTTCGCGCACGCCCGCCTCGACGAGGCCCTGGCGGCGCTCCTCGCCCCCGGCGCCTGACGTCGACCGGCGCCGGAGCCGGCGCTCGGGCGCGGCCCGGCGCTCCCGCCGGCGCTCGGGCGCGGCCCGGCGCTCCCGCCGACGCTCAGCGGCCGCCCGGGGCGAGGTTCTCGACGGCGGTCGCCAGGTCGTCGCCGCCCGGCAGCACGGCCAGGACCGGGACCGTGACACCGTTGTCGACGTACCGCTGCACGTGGGCGCGGCACTGCTCGGGCGTGCCGTGGACCACCAGGGCGTCCACCACCTCGTCGGGAATGGCCGCCAGTGCCGCCTTGCGGTCGCCGGCGCGCCAGGCCGCCCACATCGCCTCGAGGAGCGGGCCGCGCCCCAGCCACTCGTGGAAGGCGGCGTACACGGCGACGTTGAGATAGGCGGCGATACCGATGCGCCCCACGTAGCGGGCGCGCTCGGGGTCGTCGGTGGGGCAGACGAAGATGCGGGCGACGATCTGCTTGCCCTCCCCCACCTCGGGAACGACCTTCGAGACGTCGTCCGCCGACAGCCAGTTGATGATGGCCCCGTCGGCTTCGCGTCCCGCCAGGCGCAGCATGCCGGGGCGCAGGGCGGCCACGTACACGGGAGGAGGCTGCTCGGGCCGGCGCCCCAGTCGGAAGCCGCGCACCGTGAAGGTCTCGTACTCGGCGTCCACCTTCTCGCCCGTGAGGGCCTGGCGGAGGAACCGCACGGTGTCGCGCACCCGTCGGTAGGGCTCGGTGAACGGGGTGGCGTTCCAGCGCTCCACGATGACGTCCGACGACGATCCGACCCCGAGGGCGAACCGGCCCGGGGCGAGCTCGGCCATGGTGGCCGCCTGCATGGCGAGCAGGCCGGGACCGCGCGTGTACACGGGGACCACCGCCGTGCCGAGTTGCAGGCGCGGGCTGGCGACGGCGGCGAGGGCCAGCGGGGTGAAGCCGTCGCTGCCGTTGGACTCGCCCGTCCACACGTCGGTGTAGCCGAGGGCGTCGAGGCGCTCGTACCAGGCCGGGTGCTCGGCCAGGGGGACGTCGTCGAATGGGACGGTGATGCCGAATCGTTCCACGGGCTGCAGTGTTACACCCCGGCGCGAGCCTGGTGGCGTGCAGTACCAACAGCGACTTCCACTGATCGTCGACACCGGCACGGGGTCGGCGACGACGGACGGCGACTGGCGGCTCGACGAGCCCACCCGCCTCGCCGGCCGCCGCGGCCTGGCGTCGGCCCGGGCCGCGCTCGCCCGGTCCACGAGGGCCGCCCCGAACGAGCACGCCGACGCCGCCTGAGCCGGTCGGGGCCCCGGCCGTGCCGGGGTGTGACGATCGGCGTGGCGTGGGCGCTACCGTCGGTTGCGTGCCATCGCTCGCCGAACGCCTGGGCTACGCCGAGGACACCAGGCTCCTCATCCTGACCTGCGACGACCTGGGCTTCTGCCACGCCGCCAACGTGGGCGTCTACCAGGCGCTGCGCGACGGGCTCGGGACGAGCGCCAGCTTGATGGTCCCCTGCCCGTGGGCCCGGGGTGCCGCCGCCGGATACCGCGGGGAGGACGTCGGCGTCCATCTCACCGTCAACGCCGAGTTCGACCTGTACCGCTGGGGCCCGATCACCCACGCGCCGAGCCTGCTCGACGGCGACGGCGGCTTCCCCCGCACCGTGGAGGACGTCTGGGACCATGCGGACCTCGACGAGGTGCGCCGCGAATGCCGGGCCCAGATCGAGCGAGCCATCCTGTGGGGCTTCGACGTCAGCCACCTCGACGCCCACATGGACACCATGCAGATCAAGTCGGAGTTCTTCGACGCCTACCTCGACCTGGCCGTCGAGTTCCAGCTCCCCCTGCGGCTGTCGGGCCCCGGCACCGAGAGCCTCATCGGCTTCCCGTTCCGCGACCTCGCCGCCGAGGCGGGCGTGGTGTTCCCCGACGACTTCGTCCACGTGTCCGGGGTCGGCAGCCGCCAGGTCCTCCTCGACGCCATACCCCGGTTGGGCCCGGGCGTGACCGAGGCCTACCTGCACCCCGCGGTCGACAGCCCCGAGCTCGAGGCCATGGCCCCGGACTGGGAGGCCCGCGTGGACGACCACCGGCTCCTCGTGCACGACCCCGACCTGGGCGACGCGCTGCGGGACGCGGGGGTGACCGTCATCGGGTACCGGCCGCTGCGCGACCTCATGCGGGCCGGGGCCTGACGTGCCCGGGGGGCCGGCCCCCCGATCAGTACTCGGTGATGGCGGCGATCTCGGTCTGCAGCTTCTTGTACTCGGGCGAGTTGGTGATGGGCAGCAGCGACATGACCTTGGCCATGTTCCCGGTCACCTTGACCTTGCCCTGCATGAACGCCGCGTTGGCGTCGAGCTCGCCCTTCTGGATCTTCACCGCGTCGGCGTGCGCCGTGGTGAGCGTCACCTCGGAGTCGTCGAGGTGGCCGAGCCGGCTCTCGGTGATCTTGCCGTTGTCGAGCACCCAGTAGTACTCGATGTCCCCGTCCGGGGCACCGGTGACCACGTACTGCATCCGGGCGGAGGCACCGGGATGCTCGGGCTGGCCCTCGGCCATCTTGCGCGTCTCGTCGAGCCACTCCTGGGTGAGCCACTTCGACATGTCGTTCCTCCCTGGGTCGTCACTGCCCGCCTGCGGCCCGGCGTGCACCGGCGCGGCGAGGTGCCGGCATGTTACCGATTGGCGAGGTCCCGCACACCGGCGAACAGGTCGTCCTCGACCACCTCGCCCGCCGGGGTGGTCTCGGGGCCGCCGTCGGCCGCCCAGGACCGGACCTCGGCGCCCGCCCCGCCGTCCCCCGGGCCGACCAGGCTCCGGGCGAGGACGTACTCGTCGACGGGATGCACGCTGCGGGCCACCTCCGGCGGCAGGCCGAACCAGAACGGGGAGACCGGGTCCACCTGCGTGGCGTGGGCGAGCAGGGCCTGGCGGCGCACGTCACCGTACGACGAGATGTCGATCGCCGTCGTGTACGGCCGGATCTGGCTCGTGGCCCGCTCGAGCCAGGCGTCGTCGAAGGGCGACTCCAGTCCGAGCTCCAGGAACTTCTCGTGCATGGCCAGCACCCGGGCCGCCGACCACCCCACGTAGTAGAGCTTCAGCGGCTGGAAGGCCTCGCCGGCCTCGGGGTGGGCGGAGGGGTCGCCGGCGGCGTCGAAGGCGGCCACCGAGATCTCGTGCACGCGCAGGTGGTCAGGGTGGGGGTAGCCCTGCTGGTCGTCCCCGTAGGTCACGATCACCTGCGGTTGCTCGCGCCGGATCACGGCCACGAGCCTGCCCACCGCCTCGTCGAGCGGTGCCCGGGCGAAGCACTCGGGATTGGCGTTGGCCGGCGAATCGGGCATGCCCGAGTCGCGGTAGCCGAGCATGACGACCTCGTCGTAGCCGATCACCGCGGCGGCGGTGCCGAGCTCGCGGCGGCGGACGGCGGGCAGCTCGGCGCGCACCTCGGGGATGTCCATGGCCGGGTTGAGGATGTCGCCCTCCTCGCCGCCCGTGCAGCACACGAGCACCGTGCGCACGCCCTCGTCGTGATAGCGCGCCACGGTGGCGGGCCCCTTCGAGGCCTCGTCGTCGGGATGGGCATGGACGGTCAGCAGGCACAGACGCGTGCGCATCGCACTCACGGTACCCGGCGGCCGTGGTGGACAGGACACGGGGCACCGCGGCAGGCGGGCCGGGGCGCCGTGAGGGGGCGCGGGGGCGGGCGCCGGCCTCCCGGCCCAGGTCCCCGGGGGTGTCGGCGCGGCGACTGGCCGATGGCCCTCCCCTATGCTCATGGGTGACGTCGGGCGACCGGCGGTGCCCACCACAAAGGGGAACGGCACGCCATGGGCGTGATCCAGCGCTTTCTGAACATCTTCCGGGCCAAGGCCAACAAGCTCCTCGACCGCGCCGAGGACCCGCGCGACACGCTCGACCTCTCCTACGAGAAGCAGATGGAGAACCTGCAGAAGATGCGCCGCAGCGTCGCCGAGGTGGCGACCGCCCGCAAGCGCATCGAGATCCAGGCCAACCAGCTCCAGCAGCAGGCGGCCAAGCTCCAGGACCAGGCCCGCCAGGCGCTCACCCAGGGCCGCGAGGACCTGGCCCGCGAGGCGCTCACCCGGCGGGCGGCCGCCGGCGAGGAGCTCGCCGAGCTCGAGACCCAGCACGCCCAGATCGCCGCCCAGGAGCAGAAGCTCGTGGACACCTCCCAGCGCCTCCAGACCCAGGTGGCGTCCTTCCGCACCCGCAAGGAGACGCTGAAGGCGAGCTACACCGCGGCCGAGGCCCAGACGAAGATCGGTGAGGCGGCGGCGGGCATCTCCTCCACGATGAACGACGCCGGGCTCGCCATGGATCGCGCCCAGGACAAGATCGCCCAGATGCAGGCACGCGCCGGCGCCATCGACGAGCTGCTGGCGTCGGGCGCGCTCACCGACCTCGGGTCGAGCACCGACGACATCCAGGCGCAGCTGGACAAGGTGGCGGCGACCTCGCAGGTCGACCGCGACCTCTCCGCCCTGAAGAGCGAGCTCGCCACGGCCCCCGCCGGCGCGCTGCCCCCGGCGGGCAAGCCGGGGGCCGACGCCACGCCGGTGACGCCGAGCCCGGGCGCCCCGTCCACCACCCCCCAACCGCTAGCACCAGAGGTGAATCCCTGATGGCGATCAACCGTCGCATCCCCGCCGACCGCGGCCTGACGATCCGGATGTTCATCACCGGACTGCTCATGGTCGTTCTCTACGCCGTCTTCGTCGGCGTCCTGTTCATCTTCATCAAGAGCGTGATCGTCATCGTCGTCATCGCCGGCGGCCTGCTGTTCTGTCAGTACTGGTTCTCGGACAAGATCGCCCTGTTCGGCATGCACGGGCGAATCGTCACCCCCGAGCAGGAGCCCGAGCTCCACGGCGTCATCGACCGCCTGTGCGCCCTCGCCGACATGAAGAAGCCCCGCGTGGCTGTGGCCGAGGTCGACATGCCCAACGCCTTCGCCACGGGCCGCAACCCCTCCAACGCGGTCGTGTGCGCCACCCGCGGCATCATGCGCCGCCTGGACGAGCCCGAGCTCGAAGCCGTGCTGGCCCACGAACTGTCGCACGTGGCGCACCGCGACGTGGCCGTCATGACCATCGCCAGCTTCCTGGGCATGGTGGCGGGGCTCATCACGCGGTTCACGCTGTACGCCGGGATGTTCGGCGGCTTCGGCGGCCGGGACAACCAGGGCGGCCAGAACGCCGCCCTGGTGGAGCTGGCCGTGATCCTCGTGTCGGCCATCATCTACGCCATCAGCTTCCTGCTCACCATGGCCCTGTCGCGCTACCGGGAGCTGGCCGCCGACCGGTCGGGGGCGATCCTGATCGGCCGCCCCTCGCTCCTGGCGTCGGCGCTGGTGAAGGTCTCCGGGGAGATGTCGCGCATCCCCACCCGCGACCTGCGCTCGGCGGAGCACTTCAACGCCTTCTTCTTCACGCCCGCGCTCGCCCAGGGCACGAGCCTGTCGACGCTGTTCTCCACCCATCCGCCCCTCCAGAAGCGCCTCGACCAGCTGGCCAAGCTCGAGGCCGAGATGAACCAGCCGTCATGACCCGCCTCGGCGGCGACGGGCCCCGCCGCTCGCCGACAGGGGCCCGCTGATGGGCCTGCTCGACACCATCTTCGGACGGACGAAGCCCGTCCGGGCCAATCTCGACGCCCTCTTCGCGCTGCCCTCGGCGGCGGTGACGTTGCAGGTGACCTCGGGGCTCGTCCCCACCGGACGGGCCGGCGTGTGCTTCAAGCCGCCCGCCGGCCAGCCCTTCGCCGAGATGCAGGCCGAGCTCGAGCAGCTGCTCTCCACGCCGGACGAGCCGGCGACGCCCGGCGCCGCCCCGACCGGAAGTGCCGGGACCGCCGTGGCGGTGCGCCACGTGGGCGACAAGTTCGGCTACCGCTGGATCGTCCTGGAGGCGAGCGCCGTGGACGACCTCGTCACCCGGGTGCACATGGTGCACTCGTCGCTGCAGGACGCGGGGTGGAGCACCCAGCTGCTGTGCTCGGTGTTCGGGTTCGTCCCCGGCCCCGACGGCGCGGGGTCGACGGGCGACACGGGTGCGCCCGACGCCGCCGCCCCCGCCGACGCCGCCATCACGCGCCCGGTGTACCTCGTGTACCTGGCCAAGCAGGGCTCGTTCTACCCGTTCGCCCCCGAAGGTGAGGACCAGCGCGACTCCGAGCTCGAGCTGCGGCTGCGCAGCGTGCTGGGCGACGACCTCCCGATCGAGGCGGACCTGTCGCGCTGGTTCCCGATCTGGGACCTGCCCATCGCCTGAGCGCCCGACCTCCTCGCACGCCCTAGCGGGCGAGGAGGTCCTTGGCGATATGGGTCACCTGGATCTCGTCGGTACCGGCGTAGATCTGGAAGACCTTGGCGTCGCGGGCCAGCTGCTCCACGCGGAACTCGGCCATGTACCCGTTGCCGCCGAACAGCTGCACCGCCTCGAGGGCCACTTCGCAGGCGGCCTGGGCCGCGTAGAGCTTCATGGCCGAGGCCTCGGCCAGCGTCAGGGACCTGCCGGCGGCCGAGAGCTCGATGTGGCGGAACACCAGGTTCTGGACATTCAGCCGGGCGACCTCCATCTTGGCCAGCTTCAGCTGGATCAGCTGGCGCTCCCCGATGGGCTTCCCCCACAGCATGCGGTTCTTGGCGTACTGCACCGAGAGCTCGAGGCACTCCTCGATGACGCCCAGGGACATGGCGGCGAGCCCCGCCCGCTCGGTGACGAAGTTGCCCTTGGCCGAGTCCCGCCCGCTGCCGGACCGCTCGTCCTCGGTCTCCCCCAGCAGGTGGTCACGGGTCACGCGGACATCGGAGAGGAACAGCTCTCCGGTGGGAGAGGAATGCAGGCCCATCTTGCGGAACGGCTCCGACTGATCGAGGCCCGTCATCCCCCTGTCGAGCACGAAGGTGAGCACCTGACGGTCGCGCATCGGCGTGTCGGAGCCGTCGTCGAGCTTGGCGTAGAACACGATGGTGTCGGCGTACGGCCCGTTGGTGATGAAGGTCTTGTTCCCGTTGAGGACGTACTCGTCGCCGTCGCGGCGGGCGGTGGACTTCATGCCGCCGAGCGCGTCGGACCCCGAGTCCGGCTCGGTGATGGCCCAGGCGCCCACCTTCTCCCCCGTGAGCAGGTCGAGCCCCCACCGCTCCATCTGGGCCGGCGTGCCCTGCTTCATGATGGTCCCGCCGGCCAGCCCGACGCTCACGCCCATCGCCGTGACGATGCCCGGGCAGTAGTGGCTGAGCTCGATGATCGGGATGAGGGTCATGGCCGCCGCGCCGGCGTCCCCCTGGCGCTCGGCGCGCTCCTCGGGACCTGCCCCGGACGCCTTGCGCTCGAGCTGCTTCTTGAACCGTTCCCGGGCCAGCTGGTCCATGCCGAACGTGGCGTACAGCTTGCGGATGATGTCGTACGGCGGGAGGTCCCCGTGCTCGAGTGCCTCGATGTTGGGGACCACCTCCGCCTCGATGAAGCGGCGGACGGCGTCCCGGACCATCAGCTGCTCCGCAGACCATTCGAACACCGATGCGCCTCCTGTGGTCACCCCGACGTCACGCGATTCGAGTGGTCCGACCTTATCCGAGCCGGTTCGCGCCGGCCCGTCCCGCATCTGCAGCAGCGGGGCGCCGGGGGGCGGGGCGGCGGCGGGGCGGCGGGCACGCCGTGCCGGCCGCCGGAACGGTCAGCGTCGCCGGCCGATGACCGCCAGGTGAGCCCCGGCCACGCACTCCGCAGGGACGATCTCGACCGCGAACTGCTCGAGGCACGCGTCGAACTCGTCGGCGGAGATGAACTCCTCGACCAACTCCTGGCGTGCTGCACGAAACCGCTCCAGCAGGAACGTCCGGTTGAGGTCGCCGGGCTGCGACGGCCCGTAACCGGCCTCGGGTATCAAGAGCACGCTCAGCACGTCGAACCCGGCCTCGTCGAGCCGAGCCGGCAACGTCCGAGCCACGGTCCGTCCACCACCGCGACGCTCCTGCATGGCGGTCAGGGTCTCGGTCAGGCGCATGTAGGCGGCGGACGGCTCGGGATAGGTCACCGAGAGACCGTCGTCGACGTCGACGAGGCAGACCAATCCGCCAGGCCTCACGACGCGGGCGAGCTCGGATGCGGCGGATGCGTGGCTCTGGAGGTGTTGGAAGACGAAGCGGGCGGTGGCGAGGTCGAACGAGGCATCGGGATGTTGGATGTCGAACACGTCCCCCTGTGTGAACGTGACGCGACTTCCCGGGATGAAGGCGTCGCGTCCTGCAGCTTCGGCGCGCACTGCCTCGGCGATCTGCAGCACGGACTCGTCGACATCGATTCCCACGGCATCGACCCGGGCCGCCACAGCCAGTTCCATCGGCACCGGCCCGAATCCCGTGCCGACGTCGAGGGTCCGCCAGCCGGGCAGGACACCGAGCAACGCCAGCAAACGCCTCCGCGACGCTGCCGTCGCAAGCGTTTGGATCAACAGCCAACGGTTGGGAACGTCGACCTCGCGTTCGAGGTACGTCATCAGTGCGTCGTCGAGCGCCTTCCAACCCGAACCGTCGTCCTCCCGTCGGACACCTTCGCTCTGCGGTCCGGGCGCCTCACCACTGGGCGCGGGCCCGACCCGTGCTGAAGTACGAGATCGGGCGTCCAGACCGGGGGTGTCGGTCGAAGGTGTCGGCGGCACGAAGGCGATGCTAGCGACCTGACCTTCCGCCTTCGTGAATGGGCGACACGCCGACGACCGGTGCGCTCGAACCGTCGACGCGACCCTCCGCGAAGGACGGTCGCCGTGTCGTGACCAGAGGGCTCGAGCGGGTGACGGCGCTCGGGACCAGGCCGCCGCCTCGTCGGTGTCACCCCGAGGTGGTGCGGGACCGTACCGGCAGGGCGTAGGGGTCCCAGGCCGGCGGCCCGGCGTCGAGGGTGTCGAGCCGGCTGCACACCGTCTCGACGAAATGGGCCGGGTCGAGCGTGCTCGGCCCTCCCCCGGCCACGTGCAGCGCGCCGGTGACGGCGCTGGCACCGTCGAACACCCAGCTCGCTCCCCCGTCCTCGGCCCGTGTCAGCTCGGCGGCCACGGGGGCCAGATCGACACGCGGACGGGGCCGGCGGCTGACGAGCCGCACCCACGACTCGTAGCGGTAACGCAGGTCGAGCCGGTCGCCGGCGACGGTCGCGATCCGCAGGCACGAGGTGGCCGAGTGCACAGCGGCACGGTGCAGGGGCGCGTCGCCCCACGCCGCCGTCCCGGCACCGGGGTGGGTCGTGTCGACCCGGACGACCGCCAGGTCGTGCTCGGGGCGCTCCTCGATAACGGCCCACCCCCGGGCGAGCGCGCCCGAGGCGGCGTCGTAGGCGCGGGCCTCCTCGGCCCACAGGGCTTCGTGACCAGCCGGATCCGCCGCCAGCGCGGGCAGGACCGACAGGGCCCCGGTCGCCGACCACGCGCACATGGCCATGACGTCGCCCCGGGGCGCGGGCCCGCACGCCGCCTCGGCGCGTCGGGCGTCTCCCAACGTGGCCAGCGCGAAGGCGATCAGAGCGGCGCGGCGCTCGGTCACCACGTCGAAGTCGCCGACCCTGGCCGCCTCGACCAGGAGCGGCCCGTGCTCGGCGGCCAGCCCGTCGACGCACAGCAAGGCCAGGGCGATGACGCCGTCGGCGTCGTAGTGGTCGATGGTTGCCGTGCGGACGCGGCGCGCCAGCAGCTCGGGTCGCGCCAGCGCTCGCAGCACGATGCCGGCCGAGACGTCGTCCCACAGCGCCTCGGGCGTGGGCGTCCCCGGCCAGTGCGACAACGTGGCCACGGTCCCCGGACGCGGGGCCCCGTCCACCATGACGTGCGGGTGGCCGTCCACGCGCCCGGCGGGGACGTAGCGGAAGGCCGAGCGCGCCACCGGGCGCCTCAGCCGCCGGGCGCGGACAGGGCGTCGATCTGCCGGGCGAGGTCGAGGTCGAGACGCGTGATGCCACCGGCCGCGTGGGTCGACAATCGCAGTGTCACGACGTTCCAGCGGATGTCCACGTCGGGGTGGTGGTCCATCGCCTCCGCCAGCGCGCCCACGGCGTTGACGTAGGCGAGGGAGTCGGCGAAGTGCCGGCCGCGGTGCGTCGTGACGAGCTCCTCCCCCTGTCGCTCCCAGGCCAGGCCGCCTCCCTCGAGCTCGGCGTCGACCGTGGACGGGTCGAGAACCTCCACGGCGGCAGCCTATCGGGGCCCGTCCCGACCCTCCGAGCCGGGCGGGGGCGCGAGCCCGGCCGTCAGGACGGGACCGTCCCCTCGGGGCGCACCGTCCCCTCGGGGCGGACCATCTCCTCGGGGCGCACGGCGCGGTCGAACTCCTCGCCGGAGAGGTAGCCGAGCGCCACGGCCGCCTCGCGCAATGTGGTGCCCTCGGCGTGCGCCTTCTTGGCCACGTCGGCCGCCTTGTCGTAGCCGATGAGGGGATTGAGCGCCGTGACCAGCATGAGCGAGTTCTCGAGATGGCGACGGATCTGGGCACGGTCGGGCTCGAGGCCTTCCACGGCGAACTCGCGGAAGGTCCGGCACGCGTCCGACAGCAGCACGATCGAGTGCAGGACGTTGTGGATGATGACCGGCTTGCACACGTTGAGCTCGAGGTTGCCCCGGCTGCCGGCCACGGCGACGGCGGTGTCGTTGCCCATGACCTGGATGCACACCATGATCATGGCCTCGCACTGCGTGGGGTTGACCTTGCCGGGCATGATCGACGACCCCGGCTCGTTGGGGGGCAGCACCAGCTCGGCGAGCCCGCTGCGGGGCCCGGAGCCGAGCCACCTGATGTCGTCGGCGATCTTGGTCAGCGACACCGCCAGCGTGCGCAGCGTGGCGCTCGCCTGCACCAGGGCGTCGTGGGCGGCCAGCACGGCGAACTTGTTGGGCGCGGTGACGAAGGGCATGCCGGTGATCGCCGCGATGTGGCGGGCGGCGCGCTCGCCGAACTCGGGGTGGGTGTTGAGGCCTGTTCCCACGGCGGTGCCGCCGAGGGCCATCTCGTAGAGGTCGTGGAGCCCCGACTCGATCCTCCGCAGGTCGGCGTCGAGCTGCGCCACGTACCCCGAGAACTCCTGGCCCAGGGTGAGGGGGACGGCGTCCATGAGATGCGTCCGCCCGATCTTCACGATGTCGGCGAACACCTCGGCCTTGGCCGCCAGCGCGTGGCGCAGCGCCCGGACCGACGGGAGCAGCACGTGCCGGAGCTGCTCGGCCGCCGCGATGTGCATGGCCGTGGGGAAGGTGTCGTTGGACGACTGCGACATGTTGACGTGGTCGTTCGGATGGACCGGGGTCTTGGACCCCAGCACTCCTCCGGCGAGCTCGATGGCCCGGTTGGCGATCACCTCGTTGGCGTTCATGTTGGTCTGGGTGCCGCTCCCGGTCTGCCATACACGCAGCGGGAAGTGGTCGTCGAGCGCGCCCCCGGTCACCTCGCGCGCGGCGCGGACGATGAGCTCGGCCAGGTCGGCGTCGAGCTTCCCGAGCTCGGCGTTGGTCAGGGCGGCGGCCTCTTTGAGGACGCCGATGGCGCGGATGACCGGCCGCGGCATGCGGTCGTCGCCGATGGGGAAATGGACGAGCGACCTCGCCGTCTGGGCCCCCCAGTAGCGGTCGGCGGGGACCTCGATCGGTCCCATCGAGTCGGTCTCGGTACGGGTCGTCACCGGCTCACCTCCATGCCGACGCTACTCCCACTCCACGTGGGCCCTGATCGCCGTCCTGTCCTCGGTGAGCCAGCCCTTCGACGCGGCGTAGTCGAGCATGGCCGAGAAGTCGGCCTCCCACGACTCACCGACGGCGCCGGCGGCCATGCGCCGCACGGCGTCGACACGCACGACGGCCTCGCCGTCGCCGTCGATGCTGCCGGTCGCGCTGGCCCGCAGCGCCCGGTCGAGCATCCCGGCGTCGGCGTCGGTGTCGGCGTCGCCGCGCACCACCGCCACGTGGAACCGGGTGCAGTCCCCCGGCTCGGCGAGCCCCACAGCCACCGGCGCCGCCCCCAGGTCGACCTCGACGAACATCAGCGCTCCTCTCTGCGGTTCGGCGTGCTGCCGGTCACCATGGCATGGCCACTCCCCCGTTGGGGCGCAGGATCTGCCCGGTGACGAACCGCGACGCGTCGGACGCCAAGTAGAGCACGGCATGGGCGACGTCCTCGGGCCGCCCGACGGTGCGCAGCGGGGTGGTGCGCGAGACGGCCTCGAGGACGGCCGTGCGATGCGGCTCGTCGACCGTGCCGTCGGCGCCGGTGAAGTGCCGGCTCGTCATGCCGGTCTCCACGAAGCCCGGGGCGACGGCGTTCACCCGAACCCCCTGGGGCCCCATCTCCACGGCCAGGACCCGGGTGAGCTGCACCACGGCCGCCTTGGCCATGCCGTAGGCGGCGAGCCCCGGCGAGGGCGCGTCCACCGCCGCCGAGGCCATGTTCACGATCGAGCCCGAGCCCTGCGCGCCCATGGCCCGCGCCGCGGCGCGGCACCCGTGGAACACACCCTTGAGATTGACAGCCAGCACGCGATCGAGCGTGTCGTCGTCGAGCTCGACCACCGACGCCTGGGCGATGATGCCGGCGACGTTGGCCATGACGTCGATGCGACCGAACTCGACCAGCGCCTCGTCGACGAGCGCGTCGACGGCACCCGCGTCGGAGACGTCGGCCGGGCGCGCCAGGGCGCGACCGCCACCCTCCTCGACCTGCGCCGCCGTGCGCCGGGCGCCCTCGAGGTCCACGTCCGCGCACACCACCGCCGCCCCCACCGCGCCCAGGAGCACGGCCGAGGCCCGGCCGATCCCCGACGCCGCCCCGGTCACCACGGCCACCCGGCCGCCGAGGTCGTAGGCCGCCAACGCCTCGGCGATCACGGCCGCGCCCCTCCGGCGGCCACACCGGCGCCGGCCTCCACGCGTGTCGGCGCCGCCGCTGGGCCGGCGGCCGGGGCCGAATCCGCCGGCGGAGTCGGGCCCGCCGGCACACGCCCGTGGATGGACCGGGTCACCCGCCGCGCCGCCGCCAGCAGCGCGTCGCCGTACCGGGGGATCTCCTCCCCCGCCAGCCGCTCGGGCAGGCCGACCACGGTGAGGGCGAGGGCCACCGACCCGTCGGCGCCGAACACGGGCGCCGAGATCTGGCTCAGCCGGTACGTGGCACCGGCCTCGAGCTCCTGCAGCAGGTACTCCTCGCGGGCCAGCTCCTCGACCACCACGGCGAGCGCCCGGCGGCGGGTGTCGGTCCCCGCCTCCTCGGTCCCGGCCACGTCGCGCCCGGTCAGGGCGCGGCTCAGGTTCAGGTTGGCGACGGCCTCCAGGTTGAGGGCGTAGCCCCGGTGCCGCACCACGCCCAGCGCGCCGCGCAGCCGCCGCTTGTCCGCCTCGGTGGCGTCGGGCCCGAGCCGGTCGAGCCACCGCTCCACGGCGTCTTGGCCCGCCCACGCCAGGAAGACCGTGCCGAGGGGGGGCGCCAGGGGGACGCGTTGGCCGACGGTGAAGGCGAGCCACATCGGCCCCGGGCGCCCGGTGGTGGCGAGCAGCACCATCTCGTCGGCCACCGTGCTCGAGGCGACGACCTGCACGGCGAGGAGGTGGGCGAGCTCGTCCATCACCGGCCGGGCGTGGTCGACGAGGTCGAGCTGGCGGGCGCCGGCGGCCTGCCCGGCCGCGATCAGCGCCGGCCCCAGGGTGTAGGACTTGTCGACGGGGTGGCGCAGCAGCCAGCCCGCCTCGGTGAGCGAGGTGCACACGCCGTGGGCAGTGGCCTTCGACATGCCGAGCGCACGCGACAGCTCGGAGAGGCCGAAGGACTCACCCGGACGCGACGCCAGGAAGTCGACCACGGTCACCACCCGTCGGGCCGACGGCGACCCGGGCACGCCTCAGCCCCCACCGGGCACGGTCGCGCCGGGCACCGTGGTGCCGGCGGCGGCCGCGGCGACGGCGGCACCGAAGACCTCCGCCAACCGGGCGTGCCCGGCGTCGCTCGGATGGATCCCGTCGGCCAGATCCGCGGCCGAGATGACCGCCGCCCCGGGGACGAGCACCAACCGGTCGTCACCGGCCTCGACGCGCGCCGCCACGGCGTCCTCCATCGCCCGCCGGAGAGCGGCGAGGTCGGCCCCGAGGCGGTTGGGGGTCTCCTCGGCGTCGGGGCGAAGCACGGGGCTCGCCACGACGATCGGCGTCCCGGGATGCCCTTGGCGCACGATCTCCAGGAAGGCGCGCGTGCCCTCGAAGAACATGCCGGCGCTGTGGGGGATACGGGTCCAGCAATTGGTGCCGTGCGAAATCGACACGACGTCGGCCGTCAACCCGGCGACCGCCTCGGCACAGGGGATCTCCCCGCGTGCCGACCCTGCGAACCCCATGTTCACGAGGTCCAGCCCGTGCCGGCGCGACGCCACGGCCCCCCAGGCGAGCGCCGGGGCGCTCGCCACCCAGCCCTCGAGGATCGAGTCGCCGTAGGCCACCCAGCGCGGGCCGCTCGGCGCGGGCTCGACGGTGCCGTCGACGGGCCGCAGCGCCAGGATCTCGGGGCGCATGCCTTCGGGGAGGTGCACCACGGCGGGCGCGTCCACCGGGCCGCCGAGGGCCAGCCGGACCGTGCCCGCGCCCAGGACGGCCGGCTGCTCGTCCACCTGCGCACCGCCGCGCCACACCGAGAACGTCGTGCCGGCCCCGTCCCCGCGGTACCCGAGGTCGTCGGTGGCGGTGGTGTAGCCGAGCTCGAGGGCGACGGCGTCACCGACGAGCTCGAGCCGCACGCCCGCGGGGATCCGGGCGCACTGCCAGGTGTCCGCGGGCAAGCGCCCCACGTCGCGCGGATCGAGCCGGGGATAGGGCACGCCGGGGGCGGCGCCGAAGGCACACCCCCGGAGGAAGGGCTCGACGTCCGGCGACCGGCCGGGGGCGGCGGCGCTCACAGGTTCGTGGGCACCGGGTAGGGGAACTTCACCCCCACGCCGCCGTCGACCGACAGGACCTGCCCGTTCACGTAGGCGGAGAGGTCCGATGCCAGGAACATGATCGCCGCCGCGATGTCCTGCGGGAGGGCCACCCGGTCGAGCGGGGAGTTGGCGGCGTTCACCGCCTTGCCCTGGTCCCCGAGATAGCCCGACACCCGCGGCGTCCACACGATGCCCGGGGCCACGGCGTTGACGCGGATGCCCTCGGGGCCGAGCTCGACCGCGGCGGAGCGGACGAGTCCGATCAACCCGGCCTTGGCCGCACCGTAGGCGGCGTGGCGCGGCGCGGCGGTGAGGCCCGAGGCCGACGCCACGAACACCATCACGCCGCCCCCGCTGTCGCGCAGCGCCCGACCCCCGACGGACACGGCCAGGTAGGCGTGGCGCAGCACGATGTCGTGATGCCAGTCCCACAGCTCGTCGTCCATGTCGAGCAGGCCGCGGTACTGGGCCATGCCGACGATGTCGACGATGCCGGCCAGGCGCGTGGCCCCGATGCCGGCGAGGGCGGCAGGGGCGTCGGCGAACAGGCGCTCGGCATCGGCGCGCACCGCGGCGTTGCCGACCCAGGGGACGCCGCCCACTTCGCCGGCGATGTCCTGGGCGAGGTCGGGGTCGAGGTCGACGCAACACACCTTGGCGCCCGCCTGGGCGAGGGCGTGGCTCGTCTGGCGGCCGATCCCCTGCCCCGCCCCGATGACGACCACGCCGCGGCCGTCCATGCGCAGCATGCCCGGATAGTCGGGCACCGCGGTGTCGTCGGTACGCGTCACCGGTCCGTCCCGCGTCGTGGCGTCACCGTGACCCGCCGTCGAGCTGCGTCAGCCGCCGGCGCCGGTGACGGACACCTTGATGTCCCGGCGCTCGAGCTCGGGGATGACCTTGGTGCCGAGGAGCTCGATGGTGCGCATGATGGACTCGTGCCGGAGGTAGCCGAACTGCACGTAGCAGATCAGCTGGTCCACGCCCAGCTCGGCGTACTTCACCATCTTCTCGATGCACGTCTCGGGGTCGCCGACGATGATCATGTCGGCCTCCGAGAACCACTTCGGGTCGAACTTCCCCTCGATCTGGCGCTTGAGCAGCGGGAACATCTTCTCCTTCTCCTCGTCGGAGAGATGCGGGACTTCCCACTCCAAGATGAACTCGGCGAGGTTCTTGTACCACCACCACACCGAGTCCCAGATGCCGTTGGCCTCCGCCTGCTCCATGGAGTCGGCGCAGTGGACGAGCGTGTAGGCAGCCACCTTGTTGGTGGTCACCTCGGTCAGCGGCGAGGGGTTCTGGGCCGCGGCGCGGTACTGGACGATGTGGTCCGCCATTTTCTGGATGGGCTGCATGATCGAGAACGACAGCAGGCCCATGCCGAGCTTGCCGGCCACGGCGGCCGAGCCCTCCGACGTCGCCGCCATCCACGCCGGGGGGTGCGGCACCTGCACCGGCTTGGGCGTCACCATCCGCCGGGGGAAGTCGAGGTACTTGCCGTGGAACTCGAAGTACTCCTCGCGCCACGCCTGCACGACGGCCTGGATGGCCTCCTCCCACTCCGCCCGGCTCTCCTCCACCGGGACGTGGAACGCCGTCTGCTCCATCGGGGTGGAGCGTCCCGTCCCCCACTCGACGCGCCCGCCCGACAGGATGTCGGCGGTCGCCACCTTCTCCGCCACGTGGACGGGGTGGCAGAACTGGTGGGGCATGAGCACGACGCCGAAGCCGAGCCGCAGGTTCTTGGTCGCCTGCGACAGCGCGCCGAGGATGACCTCGGGTGCGGGCGAGTGCGACCGGCCCTCCCGGAAGTGGTGCTCGACGTGCCACACCGTGTTGAAGCCGAGGGTGTCGGCCAGCTTGATCTGCTCGAGCGCCTCGGCATAGGCCTCCTGCTCCGCCTGGCGCTGGCCCCACGGGTGCTCCCCGGGCCACGGCTTGGGCACGTCGATCTCGTACAGCAGGTCGAGCTTCACACCCACCCCCATCTGGGTTGCATCGTTCGAAATATCGAACGACAGATCTGAATGCTGAACAACACACCGAAAGATAGGGACGGGCGCCCGGCTCGTCAAGAGTCCCACCCGGGCGCCGGGGGGTCGGGGGTAGCGTCGACCCGTGATCGTCGGAGTCCCCACCGAGCGCAAGCCGGGCGAGAACCGGGTGGCGCTCACCCCCGACGGGGCCCGCGAGCTGTGCACGCACGGGCACCGCGTCCTGGTGGAGACCGGGGCCGGCGCGGGATCGTCGATCCCCGACGATGCCTACCGCGCCGCGGGCGCCGAGCTGGTCACCACCGAGGACGCCTGGGGGGCCCGGCTCGTGCTCAAGGTCAAGGAGCCCCAGCTCGGGGAGTACGGCTTCCTGCGGCCGGACCTCGTGCTGTTCACCTTCCTGCACCTCGCCGCCTACCCGGAGCTCGCCGACGCCCTGCTGGTGTCGGGCGCCACGGCCATCGCCTACGAGACGGTCCGGACCGCGTCCGGGGCCCTCCCCCTGCTGGCGCCCATGAGCGAGGTGGCGGGACGGCTCGCGCCCCAGGTGGGTGCCCACTTCCTCGAGCGGGGCAACGGGGGCCGCGGCGTCCTGCTCGGCGGGGCGCCGGGGGTGCGCCCCGGCCGGGTGGTCGTGCTCGGGGCGGGCACCGTGGGCACCAACGCGGCGTGGATCGCCCAGGGGATGGAGGCCGAGGTCATCCTCATCGACCGCGACCTCGACCGGTTGCGGGTGGTCGACCAGATCCACCGCGGCCGGATCATGACCCTGGCGTCGAGCCGGGCCGTGGTCGAGCGGTCCATGGCCGACGCCGACCTCGTCATCGGTGCGGTGCTGGTCCCCGGGGGCAAGGCGCCCGTCGTGGCCACCGAGGACATGGTGCGCGCCATGAAGCCGGGCACCGTGATCGTGGACGTCGCCGTCGACCAGGGCGGGTGCATCGAGACGACGGTCGAGACGACCCATGAGCACCCCGTCGTCGAGCGCCACGGCGTCCTGCACTACGGCGTCGGCAACATCCCCGCCGCGGTGCCGCACACCTCGACGTACGCCCTCACCAACGCCACCTTCCCCTACGCCCTGGTGGTGGCCGACCACGGCGCCCGAGGGGCCCTCGAGGTCGAGCCCGCGCTGGCCGGCGGGGTCCTGGTGACGTCGGGGCAGCTCACCAACCCCGCCGTGGCCGACGCCCTGGGCCGGTCCGCCGTCGAGCCACTCACCGCCCTTCCACCCGCCTAGCCACGAGACCGGCCGGCCACGACGGCTCCCATCGGGCGGTCGCCGGCGTCGGAGCCTGCGCCGGCCGCGGCGACACGGGTCCGCGCCGGCTGGGGCTACGCCGGCAGCCGGGCCCGGAAGGCCTTGACCCCCTCCACGGCCGCGCCGGCTTGCCGGACGGCGTGGGCGAGGGCGGCGTCGGAGGTCACCACCGTCACCGTGCCGAGGTCGCCCAACGAGGGGAGCAGATCCTCGATGGCCCGGTCGGCGGCGTTCGGCCCGCCCGGCGCGAAGCGGGCGTCGATCCCGGCGGCGGCGGCGTCCTCGACCTCCCCGGGACCGGGGCGCCCGTCGAACACCACCGTGACCTCGTCGTCGGGGCCGGCCAGGGTGGCGAGCGCCGCCACGAGCCGGCGGCGCGCCCCCGGCCGGTCGCGCCACCACCCGTCGGGGACCGACCCGATGACGTTCATCCCGTCGACGACCCAGCGCACGGGCCTAGCCTGCATCACGGCGACAGGTCGGGCGACAGCGACGGGAATTCCCCGGGGCACCGGTCGGAGGCCCGCCCGCCCGGACGACAATGTGGGTGTGAGCCCTGTCCTACCGGAAGGAGTCGCCGTGTCCGAGTCGACCATCGAGCCCGACAACGGCGCGCCGGGCGGCGCCGAGGAGATGCGCCCCGGCGACGTCGGCTACGCGTCGCTGTGGGTCCCCGACGTCGAGCGCGCCGAGGCGTTCTACGGTGCGGTCCTCGGGTGGACCTTCGCGCCGGGGAGCGTGCCGCAGGGGCGCCAGGTGGCCGGCACCGAGCCCCACCACGGCATCTGGGGCGGGCAGGCTCGCAGCACGCTGTTCCTGTGCCACGCCGTGGACGACGTCGACGAGGCCGTGGCCCGGGTGCGCGCCGCGGGCGGCGACGCCGAGGAGCCCAGCGACGAACCCTACGGACGCGTCGCCACCTGTGCCGACGACCAGGGCATGCCCTTCGCCGTCTTCGAGCCGCCGACGGGCCCGCCGCCGCGCGGGGCGCCCCACGGGCGGCGCCAGGGCGACCTCGCCTACGTCACGCTCCTGGTGCGCGACTCGGCGCTGGCCCGGGCGTTCTTCGCCGCCGTGCTCGGGTGGTCCTTCGTTTCCGGACGCGTCGCCGACGGCTGGCAGACCGACGACGTGCGACCCGGGACCGGCCTCCAGGGCGGCCACGCCGAGGCGACGGTGGTGCCCATGTACCTCGTCGACGACATCGCCGCCGCCGTGGCGCGGGCCCGGGTGGCCGGCGGTGTCGCCTCCGACCCCGAGCGCCAGCCCTACGGGCTCCAGTCGACGTGCACCGACGACCAGGGGACCCGCTTCTACCTCGGCGAGCTCTGAAGGCGCCCTCGTCCAGCGCGCCCGGGCCCACCGCGCCGGCAGTCCAGCCGGGTCGTCCGGCCAGCCAGGAGGTGCAGCCGCACCCTGACCGTGCGGGCACGACCTTCGTCGAGGCCGGTGGCGACGCGCCGGGGTGTGTGGAACAGTGCGTGCGTGCCCGGCGGCTCCTTCGACGAGCGAATGGCCGAGGGGTACGACGCCGCCTCGGTGGAGCTGTTCGAGCCCGCTGTCGTCGACCCCGTCGTCGGCTTCCTGGCCGACCTGGCAGGTGACGGCAAAGCGCTCGAGCTGGGCGTCGGCACCGGTCGGATCGCCCTGCCCCTCAGCCGCCGGGGGGTGCGCGTCCACGGCATCGACCTGTCTCCCGCCATGGCTGCCCGGCTGCGGGACAAGCCGGGCGGGGACGAGGTCGAGGTGACCATCGGCGACTTCGCCACCACCCGGGTGGACGGGACGTTCCGGCTCGCCTACGTCGTGTACAACACGATCGAGAACCTGACCACCCAGGACGAGCAGGTCGACTGTTTCTGCACGGTCGCCGCCCATCTCGAGCCCCGGGGCTGCTTCGTCGTCGAGGTCGAGGTCCCGGCCCTGCGGCTCCTCCCGCCCGGCGAGACGGTCCGGGCGTTCACCGTCCGCCCGCCGCACCTGGGCTTCGACGAACTCGACGTGGCCACACAGCGCGGGATCTCGCATCATTACTGGGTGGCCGCCGGGCGCGGTGAGGTGGTGTCGATGCCCTTTCGCTACGTCTGGCCGGCAGAGCTCGACTTGATGGCGCGCATCGCCGGGATGTCGCTGCGCGAGCGCTGGGGCGGTTGGAACCGCGAGCCGTTCACCGGCGACAGTAGGAGGCACGTGTCGGTGTGGGAGAAGGTGCCCTAGCGCCGCGCACGGCCCTCGGCCTCAGGTGGTCGACCCCACCGCCGAGCCCACGACCCCGGACAACGCGTCGGGGGACCCCGCTGGGACGGGCGCGGTGCCCACACCGTGGGGCGCTGTGGCGTTCCCGGCGGCCCCGGTGGTCGGCTCCCCGGCCGGCGTGCCCGTGACCACGTCGGCGAGGCCGGCCGTCCCGGCGAGGAAGGTCTCGATGGCTTCGGGCTCGATGGGCCGCGAGAACAGGAAGCCCTGCCCGCGGTCGCAGTGCTCCTGCTGGAGCTTGAGCAGCTGGTCGT
Source organism: Acidimicrobiales bacterium (assembly GCA_035531755.1). Classification (NCBI taxonomy): domain Bacteria; kingdom Bacillati; phylum Actinomycetota; class Acidimicrobiia; order Acidimicrobiales; species Acidimicrobiales bacterium. The sequence goes on from DATKSK010000026.1 coordinate 24,646, forward strand.
TGTCCTCGATCCCCTCGGCGAGGGTCTCCAGCCCGAGGGTCCGGCCCAGCTCCACCAGCGTGTGGATCAACGCCGACGACTCCGGGGAGTCGGCCATGGCGGCGATGAAGGACCGGTCGATCTTGAGGGCATCGACCGGGAACTGGCGCAGGTACGCCAACGACGAGTACCCGGTGCCGAAGTCGTCGATGGCGACGTGCACACCGAGCTCCTTGATCTCGCGCAGGCGCAGGACCGTGGCGTCGGCGTCGCGCATCAGGGTGCTCTCGGTGATCTCGATGACGAGCGATGTGGGGTCGAGGCCGCTCGACACCAGCGCCTCCTTGACGTGGTCGACGAAGGCGGGGATCTCGAGCTGGCGCATCGACACGTTCACCGACATCGACAGCCGGTGCCCGCGGGCGTGCCACTCGGCTGCTTGGCGGCAGGCTTCGATCAGCGCCCACCGGCCCACGTCGACGATGAGGCCCGAGTCCTCGAGCATGGGGATGAAGTGGTCGGGAGGGACGACCCCGCGGCTCGGGTGCCGCCACCGCATGAGCGCCTCGACGCCCGACACGTTGACGTGATCGAGGTCGAACACCGGTTGGTACAGGAGGAAGAACTGGTTTTGGGCGAGCGCCGAGCGCAGGTCCGACTCGATCTCGATGCGGTCGAGGACGGCGGTCTGCATCTCCGGCTGGAACAGCGCCGAGCGGTTCTTGCCCAGGGCCTTGGCCCGGTAGAGCGCGATGTCGGCGTCGCGCAGCAGCTCGTGTGCCGAGTTCCGCTGGCCGCCGGCGATGCCGATGCTCGCGGACACCGTCAACGGCACGGTCTGGTACCCGTCGAGGCGGAACGGCTCGCGCAGCGCGTCGTGGAGGCGTTCGGCCACCATCTCGGGGCCCGCGCCGAGCGACGCGCCCTCGGCGAGGACGACGAACTCGTCGCCGCCGAGACGCCCCACGGTGTCGCTGGCGCGCAGGATGCCGACGAAGCGCGCCGCCACCGCCTGCAGGACCTTGTCGCCGGCGTCGTGACCCAGGGAGTCGTTGATGTCCTTGAAATTGTCGAGGTCGACGAACAACGCCGCCACGGGGCGATACTCGCGCCGGGCCCGCACGAGCATCTGGTCGGCCCGGTCGTGGATGAGCGTCCGGTTGGGCAGCCCCGTGAGCGGGTCGTGCAGGGCGGCGTGGGCGAGCTGGGACTCGGCCTCCTTGCGCTCGGTGATGTCGCGCAGGTTGGCCACATACCCCCCGACCGACGGGTTGTCCTTCAGGTTGCTCACCACCGCCTCGGCGTAGCGGCACGTGCCGTCGGCGTGCTCCATGCGGAACTGGATGGGCTCGGTGACCGTGACGGTCTGCAGCAGGGCGCCGAACTGCGCCTCGACGTAGGCGCGGTCGTCGGGATGCACGAGCTCGGTGGCGCGCAGGCCGAGGACCTCCTCGGGCTCCCGGCCGAGCAGCGAGGCCACCGCCGGGCTGGCGTACATGATCTTGGCTTCGGCACCCATGACGAGGGTCGTGTCGGTGGAGTTCTGCACGAGCGAGCGGAACCGCTCCTCGCTGGCGCGCATCGAGGTCTCGGCCTCCTCCTTCTGCTCGACGGTGGCGCCGGCCATGCGGATGACGAACACGAGCACGAACGCGCCCATCAGCCCGAGCGCCTCGGCCTTGCCCACGGACAGCAACGAGGGCGCCCATCCCTGCCAGATGGCCAGCTGGCCGGCACCGGTGCCGACGAGGCTCCACAGCGCGGTGACCCGCCACGTGCGCGAGCCGTCGTGGGACACGTTCTCGAGTGCCACGAAGGCGAAGGCGCCGATGAGCACGGGGCCCCAGCCGCTCAGGTAGATCACGACGGTCACCGCGGCGGCGTGGCACGCCACCCGGGCGTGGAGGCGCCGGCGCGTGGGGTGGCGGCGGTAGAGCAGCTCCAAGGCCGCGCTCGTCACCGGGATGGTGACGAAGACCGCCAGCCACAGCCACACCGGCTCGTGGGCGACCACGCGGAAGTGCCGGAGGACGAGGATCGCCACCAGCGCGGCCGGGCCCATCAGGTAGCCCAGCACGTAGGGGTCGAGCCGGACGCGCCGGGTCGCCGCCGCTGGCGCCATGAGCGTCCCGTCCCCCGCCGTCGCCTCGGTCGACCCCGCGGCCATCAGTCACCCCCCGCCATGAGCAGCCAGTTCGCGCTCTCCGTATCGACGGACCTGCGAGAAGCCTTGAGGGGCCGCCCGCAGGTCCGTCACCCGCACGGACTCACCGGGGCCGCCACCACCTGTAGGGCGGAGGCCTCATTCTCCGTCCCGAGCCCTTGTCCAAGGCCACCACCTGCTCATATGATCATCCTTTGTGTCGAGCTGGCCACGTAGAGTGATCATCATCGGGGTCATCCTCTCCGTGGTCGGGGGGATCCGGCTCTCCGCGCCCCAGGACCCGGGGCTGGCCGCCGCCCTGGCCGCCGCCCTGGCCGTGGCCGTGGTCACCTACGGGATCGCCTCGGCCCGGCCGTTCCACCGCCGCCCGTGGCGCATCGCCTGGACGGGGATCGGGCTGGGCCTGTTCTGCCTCGTCGGCGCGGCCGTGGTGCAGATGCTCCACGTCGGCGCGCTGCCCGGCACCGGGCCGCCGATCGTGCTCGACGCCGGGGCCGCCGTGCTCGCCATCACCGGGCTGGCGTCGCTGCTGCACCAGCGCCTCCCCGGGCGCGCCGTCGAGGCGGTGGCCGAGGCGGTGGTGGTGACGCTGTCGCTGGCGTTCGTGGTCCTCGCCCTCGTGGTCGTCCCGCTCCACGGATGGCGGCCCACCCACGACCTGCCTGCCCTGGCCGTGCCGCTCCTCGACCTCGTCGCGTTGTGGCTGGCATGCAGCCTGGTGTCGCTCACCGATCGTCACCCCGCCTGCTACCGGCTGCTCATCGCCGCGTTCGTCTGCCTCTTCGTGGCCCACGCCGCCGCCGCCGCCCTCTCCCTGGCGCGGCGCTCCCCGAACAGCGCGCCGGTCGACGCCGCCGCCCTCGCCGGCACCACGCTGTGGGGGCTCGTGTTCCTGCACCCGTCACGCCGGGCCGCCTTCGACCCGGTGCCGCTGCGCTCGATGCGCCCGAGCGCCGTGAAGGTGGCCCTGCTCGTGGCCATGGCGCTCGTCGTCCCCGGCGTCCTGAGCGCCCAGATCGTGATCGGGAGGTCCGACCGGGTCCCCGCCCTGACCGTGGGCGCCACCCTGCTGCCCGCCCTCGTGCTGCTCTATCTCGTGCACCAGGTCTTCACCCACGCTGCCGCCGAGTACCGCGCCCAGCACGATCCCCTGACCGGTGTGTGCAACCGCCTGCTGTTCGAGGACCGGCTGGGCCTCTCGCTCGCCCAGGCCGACCGCAACGGCGGCTCGGTGGCGGTGATGTTCCTCGACCTCGACCGGTTCAAGGGCATCAACGACAGCCTCGGGCACGCCGTGGGCAACCAGCTCCTGCAGGCCGTGGTCAAGCGCCTGCAGGGTTGCCTGCGCGAGCAGGACACCCTGGCGCGCTTCGGTGGGGACGAGTTCACCCTCCTCATCCCGGACGGACGCCCCGCCGACGAGTCGGTCGTGAGGGTGGCGGAGCGGATCCTGGCCCGCTTCGGCGAGCCGTTCAGCGTGGGGAGCCGCCAGCTGTCGGTGAAGGCGAGTATCGGCGTGGCGATCTCCCCCCAGGACGGGCAGGACGCCGAGACACTCCTGAAGCACGCCGACACCGCCATGTACCAGGCCAAGGCGGCCGGGAGGAACACCATCGAGGTCTTCGACTCGGCCATGAGCGCCCGGGCCCGGCTGCGCTTCGCCTTCGAGGAGAGCCTGCGCGCCGCGGTGGAGTGCGGACGCCTGGCCGTCCACTACCAGCCGAAGCTCGAGGTCGCCACGGGGAGGATCGCCGGCGTGGAGGCGTTGGCGCGCTGGGAGCACCCCCGTCTCGGCTTCATCCCGCCGTGGGCGTTCATCCCCCTGGCCGAGGAGACGAGCCTCGTCGCCACCCTCGGCCAGTGGGTGCTCGAGACCGCGTGCGTCCAGGCCCGGCACTGGCAGCAGGACGGGCTCCCGCCCGTGCCGGTGGCGGTCAACCTGTCCCCGCGGCAGTTCGGGGACGGGTCGGTCCTGGCGATGGTGACCGACGCCCTGCACAGCTCCGGGCTCGATCCCACGCTGCTCGAGCTCGAGATCACCGAGAGCGTCCTCATGGAGAACAGGGCGACGGTGGCCGAGAGCCTGCGCGACCTGCGGGCCCGGGGCGTGCGCGTCGCCATCGACGACTTCGGCACGGGCTACAACGCCCTGACGTACCTCGCCGAGATCCCCGTCGACGCCATCAAGATCGACCGGTCGTTCGTGGCGCGCATCGAGGAGGGTGGGGGGGCCTCCATCGTGGGCGCCGTCATCGCCCTGGCCCACAGCCTCGACCTGGACGTGATCGCCGAGGGAGTGGAGACCGACGCCCAGCTGCGTTTCCTCGAAGGCCACGGGTGCGACCAGGTGCAGGGGTTCCGGTTCAGCCCGCCCGTGCCGCCGGCGGAGATGTCGGCGCTCATCGAGAGCCCCGTGCGCCTGTTCACCGACTGGAAGGACGAGGTGGCGGCCATGGCCTCGCCCAACTCGGTGGTCTCCCCGGCTCGCTTCGAGGCCCTGCTCGACTCCATGCTGCAGCAGGGACACTGGCCCGCAGGCGTGGACACCGAGGCGATCGAGGCGGTCCTGGCGGCCCTCCAACCCGAGGACCTGCGCAAGGTCCGCGGCGCTCGCGCCCCGAAGCCCGGCGCCGCCCAGCCGAGCTGGCGCCTCGCCTGATCAGCGCGGCCGCGACCACCACCCGAGCACCCCGACCGCCAGGCCGGCCTCGGCGAGCTGCTCCAGGGCGAGCGAGACCTCGCCGATGGCGAGCCCGCAGCGCTTGACGATGGACTCGAGCGTCGCCGGGTCGTGGTCGATCGCCCGCCGCACCCGCCGGGCCACCGCGCTCAGGGCGGGTCGGGCCGCAGCACCCGCCACCCGGCGGCCGTGCGCACCGCGCCGGCCCGGCGGGGCGATCCCGGAGTCGGAGGCGATGGCGAGCTCGATGGCGGTGAGCACGTCCTGGGCGTCGCGCACGAGCACGGCCCCGTCGGCGATCAAGCGGTTCGACCCCGCCGACGCCGGGCTGCGCACCGAGCCCGGGACGGCCGCCACGGTGACGCCGCGCTGCTCGGCGGCGTCCACGGTGTGCAGCGACCCACCGCGGTGGTGGCACTCGACCACCACCACGACGTGGGCCAGGGCCGCCATCACGCGATTGCGGACGGCGAACCACCACCGGGCGCTGGGGCCGCCGGGCGGGACCTCCGACAGCAGCGCGCCGCGGGCGGCGACGGCGGCGTGCAACGTCGCCCGGGCGCCCTGCGCGGGGGTGTCGAGCGACGTCCCGACGACCCCGACCGGGGGGGCGCCGGCCTCGGCGCCGAGCACCCCGGCGTGGGCGGCAGCATCGATCCCGCGGGCGAGGCCCGACACCACCACGACGCCCGCGCTCGCCAGGTCGCGTCCGAGCTCGGCGGCCACACCCAGCCCGTAGGGGGTGGCCGCCCGCGTCCCCACGAGAGCCACGCGCGGACGGCCCTCGAGCACGTCGACGTCCCCCCGCACGAAGAGCACGGCTGGCGCCTGGTGGTCGGCGGCCAGCGCGCCAGGGTACCCGGGGCAGCCGAGGACGCGCACCGCGATGTCGGTCCGGGCGCAGAGGGCGGCCACGGCGTCGAGGGTGTCGGAAGTGGCCTTGTGGCGATAGCGGCGATCGGGGTCGGCGCGGTGGCGGCCGGCGGCGATGGCTTCCCACGCCGCCACCGGCGTGTAGCCGTCGAGGAACCGCCGAAGGGTCGCGGGCGACGATCCCAGCGCCGCCAGGGCGGCGCCGTGACGCTCCTCGCCGGTGAGCACGCCGGTCGACGTCACGGGCGCGCTCCGGGCACCAACAGCGACCGGGCCGTCCGGAGGTTGAGGGCCTCGGCCACCTCGTTGGTCCCCACCGGCCCCTCGACGCCGTCGAGGTCGGCGATGGTCCGCGCCACGCGGCGCACACGGTGCAGCCCGCGTGCCGACAGCGCGCCGGCCCGCACGCGCCGCTCCAGCAGGGCCGCGGCGTCGGGCGAGAGCGGGATGAGCCCGTCGAGGGCGTGGAGGGGGATGTCCGCACTGCACCGCACGCCGCGCGCCGCGGCGACGTCGCGCACGGCCCGGACGCGTGCCGCCACTGCGGCCGAGGACTCACCCGGCGGGCCCCCCAGCAGCTCGTCCACGTCAGGGCGCTCGAGCGGGATGGCCAGGTCGAAGCGGTCGAGCAGCGGCGCGGAGAGACGGCGGAGGTAGCGCTGACGCATGACGTCGGTGCAGCGGCACGAGCCCGGGAGCGCCCCGTCGCCGCAGGGACACGGGTTCATGGCGCCGACGAGGAGGACGCGCGCCGGCAGGTCGGCGCCGGCTCGTGCCCGTCGCACGCGGATGACGTGCTCCTCGAGTGGCTGGCGCAGGGCGTCGAGGACCATCGCCGGGAACTCGCCGAGCTCGTCGAGGAAGAGGACCCCGGCGTGCGCCAGCGAGACCTCGCCGGGGCGCAACCACGGTGAGCCGCCCCCGACCAGCGCGACGTCGGTGGCGCCGTGGTGCGGCGCCCGGAACGGCGGCCGGATCGGGAAGGCGCCGTCGGCGACCGCCACGCCGGCGGCGGAGTGGATACGGAGGACCTCGAGCGCCTCCGCCGCGGTCAACGGTGGCAGGATCCCGGCAAGGCGCGTGGCGAGCATCGTCTTGCCGGACCCGGGCGGCCCCACCATGAGCAGGTGGTGGCCGCCGGCGGCGGCGATCTCGAGGGCGCGGCGCGCCACCCGTTGCCCCCGGACGTCGCACAGGTCGGGCACGACGCCGGTGTCGGGCCGCCCCCCGGCGGGCGGCGGTGGGGCCGGCCACGGGGCCCGGTCCCGCAAGGAGTCCACCAGCCCGGCCACGGTAGACGCGGGCCGGACCCGGTCGCCGGCCACGAGCCGCGCCTCAGCGGCCGCCCCGGCCGGGACCACGACGCGCCCTCCGGAGATGGCCGCCACCAGCGACACGATCCCCGGGACCGGTCGGACCGACCCGTCGAGCCCGAGCTCGCCGAGGAACCCGGTGCCCTCGACGCACCCGGCGGGCAACGCCTCGGCCGCCACGAGGAGGCCGACGGCGATGGCCAGGTCGAGGCCGGCGCCCGACTTCCGGATGCCCGACGGCGCCAGGTTCACCGTGACGCGGCGGGCCGGCCACGGCAGCTTGCTCGACAGCAGCGCGGCCCGGACGCGGTCGCGCGACTCGCGCACGGCGGCGTCGGGCAGGCCGACGACCGTGAACCCGGGCAGGCCGGAGGAGACGTGCACCTCCACCGACACGGGGCGGCCGTCGACACCCTGCAGGGTGGCCGAGGGGATACAGGCGAGCATGGCGACACTCCGGCGGGCGAGCGGTCCCGGTTCGTGGCGGGGCCGATGCGGACGGGAACGGGCCGCTGGAGCTGCGCCGGCCGCGCGAGGCACTGCGACGAGCGTAGGTGGGGGGTGTGTCAGTCCCCGGTCCCGCCCGGGCGCGACGGAGCGCCGCCACGGGCGAGCTCGGCGTCGAGCTCCGCGCCGAGCAGCACCGCCACCGCCGTCACGAAGAGCCACAGCAGCAGGGCGGCGACCCCGGCGAAGGCGCCGTAGGTGCGGGACTGGTGGCCGAAGTGGTCGAGATAGAAGGAGAAGGCGGCCGAGGCCGCCAGCCAGCCCAGCGCGGCCGCCGCCGCTCCCGGGCTCACCAGCCGCAGCCGCGCCCGGGGGTGGTTCGGGCCCAGGGCGTAGTACGCCGACAGCAGCAGCATGACGAGCGCCAAGGCTCCCACCCACCGGATCGCCACCCAGGTGGCGTCGAAGGTCGGGCGGGCCAACGCCACCGACGACGGCAGCAGGCTCCGGATCGGGTCGCCGAGCACCGACAGCCCCGATGCCGCACCACCGAGCGCCACGGTCAGCCCGAGCAGCGGGAGCGCCACGACGCGACGGCGGACGAACCCCCGGTCCGCCTCGATCTCGTAGGCGACGTCGAGGCCGATCTGGAGCGCGGCCATGGCCTCCACCGCGCTCCACAGCGCCACCGCCAGCCCGACGGCCACCTCGACGCCACCGCCGGCACCGGTGAGCGGGTTGCGCAGGGCGGTGTCGATCGTCTGGGACGCCTGCACCGGCAGCACGACGGCGATGCCGTGCACCAGGCTGCGGCGTTGCGTGGCGGACAGGCCCACGAGCCCGAGGACGCCGACGGCGGCGACGATGGCGGGGAAGATGGCGAGGAACCAGTGGAACGCCAGGCCCGCCGCGTTCGTCGTGATGCGGTCCCTCGCCGAGCGGACGAGCGTGGCGCGGACGACGGGCCACCACCGCGCGGCCCGGTGCAGCGCGCCGCGGGTGCCCCGTCGACCCTCGGCTCGCGCCGGACTGCGGTGCCGGCGCGCGTCACCCGCGGCGGGGAGGCGGTCCTCCACCTCGTGGTCAGGCGGTGCCGGGCTCGGTGGGCGGCGACAGCAGGAGGTGGACGGCGGCGGCCACGGCCCCGCCGACCAGCAACGCCGTCCCGAGGAATTCCGCACCGAGCTTCCGTACCATGGGGCCCCCTCGCTCGCCGATACCGAGCAGGCTAACCCCGTGACCGGGCCCGGCCCCGGTTCCCCGCACTCACCGCACGGGCTGGCCCGCACCGTCGACGGCGTACCAGAGACCACCGGAGTTGTCCCGCCCCTCCCCCGTCGCCTGGCCCGGCGCGGTGTCGCCGATCCAGCGGTACAGGGGCCAGCCCGCGTACGTCACCTGCAGGGTGCCGTCGCTGCGACGCGTCGTGGCGACCACGGCGGCGTCGGCGTCGGGCCCGGTGACGGGGGTGGCCACACCCGAGGGCAGTGTCAGCGGAGGCCACTGCGACGCGCAGGACGCCGTACATGTCGATCGCCCCCGGCCGTGGTCGGGCACGAAGAGGTAGAGCGTGAGCCCGTAGCCGTCCACGAGCACCGTGCCGAGTCCCGTGACCGTCGCCGTGTGCACCATGTAGCCGGGTCCCCCGGGGCCCGTCGTCGGCGCCCCGGCGGCCGACACCGTGCCCACGTCACCGGCCCCGCCGCAGGCGCCGAGCACCACCGCCGCCACGGTCACCACGATCGGGGCCGCCAGCTTCGCCACCACCGATCGCGCGCCCACTGTCGCCGCATGGTACCCCCGCCGCCCGGGCGTGAACCGGCGACAGCCTGGGACCGCAGACGGCGGGGCCCCGGGCTTGCCGGCGTCCGACGAGGCAGGGGTCAGCGGCCCTTGAAGTTCGGCTCGCGCTTCTCGGCGAAGGCGCGCATGGCCTCGGCCGTGTCCTCGGTGAAGAAGTTGACCGTCTGGCAACGGGCCTCGTCCTCGAGGGCCTGGGCCATGGTCACCGACATGGCGTTGTCGAGCAGCGCCTTGGTCATCGAGAGGGCGATCGGCGGTCCCGCCGCCAGGCGGCGCGCCCACTCCCCGACGAAGGCGTCGAGCTCGGCGTCGGGAACCACACGGTTGACGAGCCCGACGTCCGCCGCCTCCTGGGCCGACAGGATGTCGGCGAAGTACGCCAGCTCCTTCGCCTTGTGCAGGCCGATGAGCCGGGGCAGGAGCCACGACGACCCTCCGTCGACCGACAGGCCCCGTTTGGCGAAGATCTCCGAGAACCGCGCGTTGTCCGAGGCCACCGTCAGGTCGCAGGCGAGTGCCAGGCTCATGCCCGCCCCGGCGGCGATCCCACGCACCTTGGCGATCGTCGGCTTGGGCAGCCGGTGCAGCGCCAGCATCACCTGGCCGAAGAACCGCATGCGCACGAGGTGGGGATCGGCGGGGTCGCCGCTCACCCCGCTCGGGTCGGCGATGTCGGCGCCCGAGCAGAACGCACCCCCGGCGCCGGTCAGGACGACGACCCGGTCCTCACGCCGGCGTGCCACCTCGCCGACCATGTCGATCAGCTCCTGCCACATGAGGCCGTTGCCGGCATTCTTGCGCTCCGGCCGGTTGAGGGTGACCGTCACGATCCCCTCGGCGCGTTCCACGATGATGGTCTCGGTGCTCACAGGGCGACACCCTATCGACCCGAGCGCGTGCGCTCCCGTGTCGCCGACCGCTCAGAAGGCGTCCTCGAGCACCTCGACCTCGAGCGCACCGTCGGGCCCGCGGGTCACGGCGGCGACGTCGAACCGCACGCGCTCGTAGCGAGACCCACCCGGACGGTGGCCGTGCAGCCACCGGGTGGCCAGGCGTCGCAGTCGCCGCTGCTTGCCGGCGGTGACGGCCTCGAAGGGCGAGCCGAAGCGCGCCGAGGCCCGGGTCTTCACCTCGCAGAACACCACCACGTCGCCCGCCGCGCTCCGGGCCACGAGGTCGATCTCCCCCTCGGCGCACCGCCAGTTGCGGGCGAGCACCTCGTAGGACGCCTCGCGGTACCAGGCCGCGGCGGCGTCCTCGCCCCGGGCACCGAATGCCACCCGGCCACCGCCGGGCATCTCAGGTGTCGCGTTCGGGCAGCCGCTCGACGTTGACGTCCCGGAAGGTGAGCACCTGCACGTGCGGCACGAAACGCGCCGGGCGGTACATGTCCCACACCCAGGCGTCGTTCAGCTCGAGCTCGACGCACGTCGGGGACGACGCGTCGCGCACCGTCACCTTGACCTCGTTGGCCAGGTAGAAGCGGCGCTCGGTCTCGACGACGTACCGGAACAGCGGGAGCACCGTGCGGTACTCCTGCACGAGGGCCAGCTCGATCTCGGCCTCGTACCGTTCGAGGTCCTCTTCGCTCATCGTCGCTCGGCCACCATCGCCTCGA
>DATKSK010000027.1 GCA_035531755.1 Acidimicrobiales bacterium
TCGACGCGCTTCAATCCTCGCTCATCCGAGAATCCGATCGTGACGCCTGGAGTCGAGGCCCACACCTGGACCTCACCGACCGATCGAGGACCCGGGGTCCGGCCTTGCATGAGAACAACACACCCTTATGTGAAGATGGGAGCAGCCTTCAGTGAAGACCATATGGTGGAGGTGAGCGGACTCGAACCGCCGACTTCTACGTTGCGAACGTAGCGCTCTACCAGCTGAGCTACACCCCCGAGGGGAGAATCAGAATAGCGCCGGGCATTGACCGAGTGTTTCCCCTGATCATGTGCCCGATTCCGCAACAACCCAGACGCCTTCGCCTCGAGGCGGGCGGCAGCCGAAACGCCTGACTCCCGGGTTCATCTCGAACAGAGAAAGACGGCAGCCAACCGCGGCCGGGCGCCACCTGGGTCCGGAACCGCGATCCACCTCCGACCTGCACCTTTCCCTGCCGTCGGTAGCCGCGGCCCGCTACGGGGAGGGATGGGGGAGGATGAGGCAGACCGCGTCGCACCCTCCACGACGGCTGCCGGTGCGACACCCGCCACCTACGCTGGGCACCACACCACCCGGAGAGCCGATGGCCGACCTGATCACCACAGAGCAGCAGCGTGCCGGGCTGGCGGCCCGGTACCGGCAGGTCCGCGACGTGACGGAGGAGTTGGCGGGCCCTCTGAGCCCCGAGGACCAGACGGTGCAGTCGATGCCCGACGTCAGCCCGACCAAATGGCATCGCGCCCACACGTCGTGGTTCTTCGAGACCTTCCTGCTCGAGCCGCAGCTGCACGACTACCGACCATTCCACCCCGCCTACGCCTACCTGTTCAACTCCTATTACGAGGGTGTGGGGGCGCGCTACCCGCGTCCACGTCGCGGGGTCGTGTCGCGGCCGGGGGTGGCCGAGGTCGCCGAGTACCGCGCCCATGTCGACGAGGCCATGGCGCACCTGCTGGGCGAGGACCGTGCCCCCGAGGTCGACGACCTCGTCGACCTCGGGCTCCATCACGAGCAGCAGCACCAGGAACTGCTCCTCATGGACATCAAGCACGTGCTCTCGTGCAACCCCCTCCAGCCCGCCTACGCCACGGTCACCGTCGGGCCACCGCGCTCGGCACGGCCCGCGGCGTGGATCGAGCACCCCGGTGGGCTGACCGACGTCGGCCACACCGGTGACGGGTTCGGCTTCGACAACGAATTCCCCCGCCACACGACCCACCTGCAGCCGTTCGCGCTGGCCGACCGGCCGATCACGTGCGGCGAGTGGCTCGCGTTCATGGACGACGACGGGTACCACCGGCCCGACCTGTGGCTCTCCGACGGGTGGGCCACCGCACAGGCGGAGGGGTGGGATGCCCCGCTGTACTGGTTCCGCGTGGTGGACGACTGGTGGCTCTTCACCCTGGGCGGGCCCCAGCTCGTCGACCCGGCCGAGCCCGTGTGCCACGTCAGTTACTACGAGGCGGACGCCTTCGCCCGCTGGGCCGGTGGGCGCCTGCCGACCGAGGCCGAGTGGGAGGTCGTGGCGTCGCGCCACGCGCCCGAGGGGAACTTCCTCGACCGCTCGGTCCTGCACCCCCGGCCCACGGGCGGTCCGTCACTGTTCGGCGACGTCTGGCAATGGACGTCCAGCGCGTACAGCCCCTACCCCGGGTTCCGGCCGGCCAAGGGCGCCGTCGGTGAGTACAACGGGAAGTTCATGGTGAACCAGTACGTCCTGCGCGGGGGCTGCTGCGTGACACCGTGGGACCACATCCGCACCACGTACCGGAACTTCTTCCCCCCGTCGGCGCGGTGGCCCTTCGCCGGGCTGCGGCTCGCCCGCGACGGCTGAGGCGCTCGTGTCCCCCACCGCCCCGGCCATGGACGTCCACCTGAGCGCCGACGACCTGCGCGCCTCGCTCGAGCGCGACGTGCGCAACGGCCTGACGTCCGAGCGCAAGTGGCTCCCCCCCGTGTGGTTCTACGACGATCGCGGCAGCATGCTCTTCGACGAGATCACCCGGCTCCCCGAGTACTACCTGACGCGGGCCGAGCGCCGGCTGCTCCAGGACCACGCGGCCGAGATCGCCGCCCTGGCGGGAGCGGACACGCTGGTGGAGCTCGGGGCGGGGACCTGCGACAAGTCACGCCTCCTGCTCGACGCCATGGAGGGCGCCGGCGGGCTGCGCCGGTACGTCCCGCTCGACGTCAGCGACGGCACCCTGTGGGCGGCCGCCACCGCACTGGCCGACGAGTACCCCGGGCTCTTCGTCCATGCCGTGGTCGGGGACTTCCACCTCCACGTCGACCGGGTCCCGAGCGAAGGGCGCCGGCTCGTGGCGTTCCTCGGGAGCACCATCGGGAACCTCACGCCCGAGCAGCGGCGACGGTTCCTGTTCGACCTCGACTGCACGCTGACGCACGGGGACAGGCTGCTGCTCGGCACGGACCTGGTGAAGGAGCGCTCCCGGCTCCTTGCCGCCTACGACGACGCCGCCGGGGTCACCGCCGCGTTCAACCGCAACGTGCTCCACGTGCTGAACCGCGAGCTGCACGCGTCGTTCGACCCGGACGCGTTCGAACATGTCGCCGAGTGGAACGACGAGGAGCGCTGGATCGAGATGCGCCTCCGCTCCACCTCGGAGCAGGTCGTCACCATCGCCGACCTCGCCATGGAGGTGTCGTTCGCCGCCGGCGAGGACCTCCTCACCGAGATCAGCGCCAAGTTCACCCGCCAGGGCGTGGAGGACGAGCTCTATGCGGCGGGGTTCCTGGTCGACGCCATGTGGGAGGCCCCCGGCGGCGAGTTCCTGCTGACCCTGGCCCGGCCGTACTGCTGACCCTCGCCTGCCGGGCGGTACTCACGCCGCCGCACTCACCAGCCCCGGAGATCCACCGGCCAGGCCTCGAGCACGTCGTCCCCGTCGACCAGGAACATGCGCTCGTGGTACGCCACGGTCGGGTCGACGTGGGCGGGGACGACCCGCACGCGATCGCCCACCGACAGCGCCGTGCCGGGAGCGAACGTGACGTGCTCGTCGGAGCAGAACCACACCGCCGACCCCTCGATCGACGGGTTCCCGTGGTCCATGCCGAGCGCCTTCACCCCGCAGTCGGCCACCGCCCATGACGGTGACACGGAGACCACGGTGGCCAGCACGGTCAGGGCCGGGCGGAAGGGAAGGCCCAGCCGGTCGTAGGCGCCGTCCATCAGCGCGTACGAGCCCGCCTGGATCTCGGTGGCACCGCGGTTGATGTCGTAGGTCCCGGTCCCGCCGGCGGACACCAGCTCGCCGCCCACGTCCTGGTGGGCCCGGAGGAGCAGCGCCATGGCCTCCTCCACCATCGCCACCCGCTGCGCCCGGTCCTCGAGGCCGACGACGTGGCCCTCGTAGCCCATCACCCCGCGCACCACCAGGCCGGCGGCCCGGGCGGTGTCCGCCAGCCGCCCGGCGGCGTCGGGAGCGCACCCGCAGCGCGGCAGCCCGACGTTGACGTCGATCACGACCTCGCCGACACCGGCGGCCGAGGCCGCGGTGATGGTCTCGGCGGAGTCGACGGCCACGGTCACCCGCGCCCCCGTGCGGGCGAGGGCCCGGAGCCGCCCGACGTCCACCACCTCGTTGGCGAGGAGCACGTCGCCGCCCAACCCGGCGCGCGCCAACCCGTCGGCCTCCGCCGTGGTGGCGCACGTAAAGGAGACGTGCCCGTGTGCCGCCTGCCGGGCCGCCAGCGCGGTGCACTTGTGCGCCTTGACGTGGGGCCGCAACCGGGCGCCGGGGAGGGCGGCGGCCATGGTGGCCAGGTTGTGCTCGAGCAGGCCGGCGTCGACGAGCAACGCCGGGGTCGTGAGGTCGCCGACCCTCACCGTCGCGGCGTGCCGCCCGGGCCCAGGTACGCCTCGATGGCCCGCTGCAGCCCCGACTGGAGCACGGTGGTGGTCACGTCGGCACGGCTACGCTCGACGACGGCGCGCAGGGCGTCGGTCGCCCGCCGCAGCCCGCCGGTGATGGCGTCGGGGTACTCGATGGTGACGAGCATGTCGTAGACGTCCTCCATGGCCCCGAGCAGCTCCTCGGCGCGGGCCGTCTCCCCCGCCCGGAGGCGGTCGAGCAGGTGGCGCCGGAGCTCCGAGGCCGCCTCCGCCAGGCCGTTGAGCCAGGCGGCCAGCCCGACGTCGAGCTCCTCGTGCCCGGGGAGCGCCTCGGCGCCGATCAGCGCGGACGTCAGGCGCGCCTCGGCGAATTCCTTCTCGGCGTCGTGCAGGAACCCCGCCGCCGCCAGCCGCGGGAACGGGCCGAGGGCCTGCTGGGCACGTCGCAGGCTCCCCTCCGCCGCCACCACGCGGTCCTCGGCCTCCTCGGGTCGCAGGCGGTGCACGGCCCTGATGGCGAGGCCGCAGGCGCGGATGGTCTCGCGGCACCGGGCGAGGGCCTCCTCGCGACTCCGGTGCGCCGCCTCGAGCTGGTTGCGGGCCTCGTCGCCGAGCCGTGCGAGATCGGCGGTGCGCGCCTCGGGCGCCACGTCAGCGGGCGGTCAGCGCGCCGCGCTGCGTCGGACGACCAGCGTGGGCTCGTGGACCACCGGCGGCGGGAGGTACCGCAGCTTGGCAGCGCGCTCGTCGGCGCGGTGACGGAGGCGCACGAGCAGCCCCACGTACAGGCCGGCCGCCACCCCGGCGAACGCCGTCACCAAGAGCATGGGCCGTAGCGCCGGGATGGCACCCAGCAGCGCGGAACCGAGCACGGCGCTCACGAGGCAGAGCACGACGTCGCGCCGGCGCTTGCAGGCCCCGGGGCGGAAGTAGGGGTCCTGCCGGGCCGCGACGGCGGGGACCCCGTCGGTGGAGCCCGCAGCCGGGAAACGTCCAGCCGCGGCGCCTGCGGCCGTCCGTGGCGACATCGCCGGCGCGTCCGGCCGGACGAGGATCAGCCCGGGCCGGGGCGGGGCCGCGGGGAGCACCGCGCGCGGTGCGCCGTCGGGCAGGGCCGTCGTGAGCCGGAACGCGGGGTCGACGAGGGTGGGCCCGGCCCGCTCGAGCACCCGCAACTGCCGGTGGAAGGCACCGATCGAGTCGCCCGACCGTCGGTCGACCCGGCGCCGGAGAAGACTCGGCCCGAGTACCGCCGCCCACACCACGACGAGGATCAGGAGGACCACGATCGTCAACGAACCCCTCGATCTACCTTCCGATGTCGATGACGATACCGGCCCGCGCGTCACGGCTGGTGGATGGTCCGGGACCGTCCGCGCGCGTAACGGCGCGTGCGGTCAACGCCAGCCGGTGCCGCCCGCCCCCGCGCGTGCGGACCACCGGTCGCCGGCGCGCTCGACGCGCACCGGCACGTCGAAGCAGTCCGACACGGCATCGGACGTCAGGACGTCGGCCGCCGTGCCGGCGTGCACGATGCGACCGGCGCGCAGCAACGCCACGTGCGTCGTTCCGGGCGGGATCTCCTCGACGTGGTGGGTCACGAGGACCATCGGCGCCGTGGCGGGATCGGCGGCCAGGGCCGCCAGCTGCGCGACCAGCCGCTCCCGGGCGCCCAGGTCGAGCCCGGCGGCGGGCTCGTCGAGGAGCAGCAGCTCCGGCTCCCCCATGAGCGCCCGGGCCAGGAGGACCCGCTGGCGCTCGCCCTCGGACAGCACGCCGAACTCCTGGGCCGAGCTGCGTCCGAGGCCGCCGTCGGCGAGCAGGGCGTCGGCGCGCTCGTGGTCGTCGGGACCGTAGCGGTGCCACCACGGCTCGAGCGCGGCGTACCGACCGGTCAGCACGACGTCGTGGGCGCTGAGGGTGGGCCGCAGGCTGCGCAACATGGCCTGGCTGACGAGCACGACCCGGGTGCGCACAGCCCGGGCATCGGTCCGCCCGTAGCGGGCACCCAGCACCTCGACGGTCCCCCGGGTGGGCAGGAGGCGCATCCCCGCCACGTGCAGCAGTGTGGTCTTGCCCGACCCGTTGGGGCCGAGCACGGCCCAGCGCTCCGACGGCCGCACCTCCCAGTCGATCCCCTCCAGAATGGCCCGGCCGTCGCGGACGACGGCCACACCGCGCAGCGCGACGACACGCGGCTCGGCGGCGGTGGCGTCGGTCACGGCGGCGGTGGCGTCGGTCACGGCGTCAGTCTCCGACGAGCGGCCCCGGCGGCGCCATCCGGCCACGCCGACGACCGCTCAGGCTGCGGGCAGGCGCCTCGCCACCCGGCCGGCCAGGCCGGTGACCACCTGGTCCCACCCCCGCTCGCCCATCAACCACAGCCACAGCTCGCGGCGGTACCCGATGACCACGTCCACGAAGGCCTCGCGGTCCATGCCCACGGGCTCGAGGGCGGGGCGCCATCGTTCCCACATCCAGACGCCGATGCAGACGTCGTCGGTGAACCCCACGCGCCAGTCGGCGCCGGTCAGCAGGGCGTCGCGCAGCTCCACCCGCATCCGGGTGGGCTCGGCAGGGTGGTCGAGGCGCACGCCCTCGATCGGCTCCACGACGTTCATCGGTCGCCTGTCACCGGCTCACCGGTCGCCTGTCACCGGCTCACCGGTCACGCACGACCGGAGCGCGATCGGTCCCGCCGTAGTTCCCGAGATGCTCGGCATAGTCGATGAACAGTGGCGCGTCGGGGTCGAGTTTCCGCTGCAGCGTCCGCTCGGCGACCCGCTTGTCGAGGTTGTCGAGCCGCACCAGGGCGTCGGGGTCGTCGAGGTCCCGGACGTCGAGGCGCCCGCGCGCCCGGTCGAAGGCCAGGCGCCCCGTGTCGGTGCGGACGAGCACGCTCGACCATCCGGCCAGCGAGCCCACGCTCCCGACCGAGATGTCAGCGCCGCGGCCGAGGAAGTCGGCGCACTCGTCGCAGCCTTTCAGGGCCGCCCCGTGGAAGTCCTTGACCGGCTCGTCCACCGCCACGGTCCCGTCGCGGTATTCGACCATCATGCGCCCGTGAATGACGTCGACCTTGCTGACGCGGTCGAGGTCGAGACCCCGCTTGTCACGCAGCTCGCGCAGCATGAGCGCCTCGTAGTCGAAGCTCTTCGTGCACAGGAGCGCGATGGTCAGGGCCACGGCGTCGATCCGGTGGGCCCCGGTCGGCCAGCGCCGCGCCTGCATGGCGCGGATCCCCTGGATCTCGCAGGGCGTGCCCACGACGGCCAGCCGCGCCTTCGGAGGCAGGTCGTACGTGCTGAGGTCGAGCTCGGCCAGGGCCATCGTCTGGTTGTAGAAGCTGCCGGCGGCGGCGGCGATCTCCTTGGCCGTGGTGGCCACCGTGGCGATCCCCTTCCAGGGCTCGTCGGGGTCGTCGCTGGGGCGCGACACCAGCGCCCCGTCGATGTCCCCACCGGCGAGGAGCGCCAGGAGCATGGCGGTCACGACACCACCGTCCTGGACGTCGTCGGCCGGGGCGCCGGCGCGCACCGCGTAGCGGCCGGTGACCGCACCGAGGCCGTCGCCGGGCGGGCCCCCGGTCAGCTTCCAGTACGTGTCGGCCGAGTCCGACCTGACCACGACAGGCGCCTCGTCGGCGCCGGCCTCGGTCGTCGACGGCGGCCACAACGCCTCGTAGCGCAGGCCGCCGCGCGGACAGAAGTCCCAGCACAGCGAGCACCCGGTGCACATCTTCACGAGCTCGGGCAGGCCGGTGTCCTTTCCCACGCCGATGGAATTCGACGGGCACACGGCCACGCACGTCCCGCACCGGATGCACCGGTCGGCGAAGATGACACCGGCTTCGAGCTCCCAGAACCACGTCTTGCCGGGCGGCTCGGCGACGCCGTTCATGTCGTTGCGGATGCCGAAGCCCTTCACCGGTCCGTCCCCACGTGCACGTCGATCGTCTCGAGCCCGGCCAGGGTGGCCGCCAGCTCCTCGTTCGGTGTCCGCCGTGCCCAGTTGTAGAAGGGCTCCCCGGCGCGGTGCTCGCTGCGGTAGCGGCGGACCACGCGCAGGAGGGCGTCGGGGACGTCGTCGACGGGGCGGGCGTTGTCCACCCAGTCGATGAATGCCGCGTCCGGGCCGAGCGATCCACCCATCCCGATGTCGACGGCTTCCACGATCCGCTCCTCGACGTGCGCGGTGTCACCCCGGAACCCGATGTCGGCGATCTGGGGCTGGGCGCACGACGCCGAGCAGCCCGAGAAGTGCATGCGGATGATGCCGGCGTCCGCTCGCCGCGACCCCGCGGTCGCGTCGGCAGGATCGCCGGCCAGCTGGGTGTCGAGCCAGCGCGCCCAGGTCACGGCGCGCTCCTTGGTCTCCACCACGGCGAACCGGCAGAACTCGCTGCCGGTGCATGCCACCACGCCCCGTTCGAATGGCCCGGGGAACGGCGAGTACTTGGCGAGCAGCTCCTCGCCGAGGAGGTCGTCGACCCTGTCGGCGGGGACGCCGGTGAGCACGAAGTTCTGGTCCGTCCCGAGGCGGAGGGTCCCGTCGCCGTAGGTCCGCGCCAATCGGGCCGCCTCGACCAGCTCGATGCCCGACATCCGGCCGACGGGCACCGAGCACCCCACGTACCGCAGCCCGGCGTCGCGCTGGGGGTGGACGCCCACATGGTCGCCGCGGTAGCGGGTGGTGAGCTCCTCGCCCGCGGGAACGAGGGCGAACCGGGCACGCGCCGCCAGCTCGGCACGGAACTGCTCGGGCCCGAGCTCCTGGACCAGGTAGCGCATCCGGGCGAGCCCGCGGTTCTCGCGGTTGCCGAGCTCGCCGAAGAGCTGGGCGATGGCCCGGGTGACCTCGATCGCCTGTTCGGGCCGCACGAACACGTCGATGTCCGAGGCCATGCGCTCGCCGTCGGAGAGGCCCCCGCCGACCAGGAGGTTGAACCCGAGGCTCCCGTCGGCGGCCCGCGCCGGCCACAGCCCGATGTCATTGATCTCGGCCTGGGCGCAGTCCTCGCGGCACCCCGTCACGCTCATCTTGAATTTGCGCGGCAGGTTGGCGTACTCGCGGTTGCCGGTGAAGAAGTCGGAGATGGCCCGGGCGATCGCCAGCGCGTCGACGACCTCGTCGGCGTCGACGCCCGACACCGGGCAGCACAGGACATTGCGAGCCGAGTCCCCGCACGCCTGCACCGTCGTCAGGCCCACCGCCGCGAAGCGCTCCCAGATGCGCGGCACGTCCGCGATCCGGATCCAGTGGATCTGGATGTCCTGGCGGGTGGTGATGTCCGCGTAGCGGTTGCCGAACATGGCGCTGTCCTCGGGACCTTCGCCGAAGGCGTCCGCCACCACGCCGATCTCACGCGTCTGCTCGGCGGTGAGGACGCCGCCGGGGACCTTGACGCGCAGCATGAAGGCGTCACCCCCCTGCTTCTGGGGGTAGAGCCCGACCCACTTGAGGCGCTCCATCTCGCCGGCCACCTCGGCGATGGCCCCCGGGCCCTCCTTGGCGTAGCGGGAGATGACGGCGTCGGCGACGTCGAGGGGGTGGCGCTCCAGCTTCCAGCGCTCGACCTGGTTCAGCTCCCCCACCGTGCGGTACGGGTGCACGAAGCGCAGGCCGCGCCCGTGCCCGCGGATCTCGACTCCCAGCGGGTTGTCCCGGTCTCGCGCCATCACTCGTGGAGCCCGCACTCCGTCTTGCCCGTGCCCCACCAACGGCCGGCGCGAGGGTCTTCGCCGGGCGCGACCGGGCGCGTGGTGGGCGCGCAGCCGATCGACAGGTAGCCCTGCGTCATCAGGGGATGCACGGGCAGGCCGTGGTCCGCCTCGTAATTGGCGATGTCGGCATCGGTCCACGTGGCGAGGGGGTTCACCTTCACGATGGACCGGACCGGGTCCCACGCCACGATGGGGGCCTCGGCGCGGGTGGGGGCGTCGGAGCGCTTCAGCCCGGTGATCCACGCGCCCCTGCCCGCGAGCGCCCGGTTGAGGGGCTCGACCTTGCGCAGCTCGCAGCAGCGATCGGTCCCGCACGGCCACGCCCCAGCCTCGGGCCCCGGGGTCATGATGCGGAGGTTCAGGTCGTAGCGCGTCCGGACCTCTTCCACGAACGCCAGCGTCTCGGGGAAGTGGAACCCGGTGTCCAGGAAGACCACCTCGACCGTGGGGGCCACGCGGACCACGACGTCGACGATGACGCAGTCCTGGAACGAGCAGGCCAGGCTGACGTCGCCGTCGAACCGCTCCATCGCCCAGCTGATGACCTTGCCGGCGGGCGCCGACTCGAACTGCGCGGCACGGGCGGCGAGCTCGACGACATCGAATTCCGCCCCCACGCCTGCGCCCACGGTCCGCCCTCCTGTCCGAGCCTCCCGCGGCCGCGACGGCGGCCGCTCTCCCCGGGGGCTCACCCCGGGGCCGGCGACGGGCCACGACTTGTCCGGTCGGTCTGGCGCCACTATATATGACTAATCAGATCGGATTTTATCCCTTTTCGGGAGTACCCCCGGGGGGACCCTGGGCGGCGGGAGCGACCGGCATGACCACGACGATCGACGCCCCCGAGACTCGCCGGCCGGGCGCCTGCCGGGACCTGCCCCGGGGCACGACACTGCCCGACGCCGTCGCCGTACACGGCTTCGACGCCTCCATCGGGGGTGCACGACGGGACGTGGACACGGCGCGGGCCAAGAAACGAATTCTGTCCCTTCGCGACCCGTTCGGCCAGTGGGACCCGCGCCACCAGCACCCGGAGCTGTGGCACCTCCACCCCGGGCGCGTCAGGACCGGCGAGCACCTCCGGACCTTCCCGATCCCTGCCACGGCCACCGGGTGACGGCGAGCTTCGTGGTGATCGACGAGCTCACGGACGCGACGGTCGCCGCGGGCACGGGGGGAGCACCGGTCCTGGCCACCGCGCCCCGGAGGTGACGGTGGGCGTCGGAGCGCCGATCTACCCGGTCGGCCTGGTGGTGAAGGGACAGCCGTGCCTCGTCGTCGGGGGCGGGCACGTGGCCGCCCGCAAGATCGAGGGCCTGCTGGCCTGCGGCGCGGCCGTGACGATGGTGGCACCCGAGGTGCACGAGGCCATCGGGGCGCTCGCCGGCTCCGGGGCGATCGCCGCCATCGACGAGCCCCCGCTCGACGTCCGGCTGCGCCCCTACCAGCCCGGGGAAGCCGCCGGCTACCGCCTGGTGGTCGCCGCCACCGGCGACGCGCGGGTGGACGACGCCGTCTACCGCGACGCCACCGGTGCCGGCGTGTGGGTCAACGTGGCCGACGACGCCACCCGGTGCACCGTCGTGCTCCCCGCCGTGGCACGTGACGGGCCCGTGACCGTCTCGGTCTCGACCGGCGGTGCGAGCCCGGCACTCGCCGGGTGGCTGCGCGACCGCGTCGTCGACGCGCTCGGGCCGGGGCTCGGGGAGCTGGCGGCGCTCCTCGAGGAGGGGCGGCGGCGGGTCCACGAACGGGGCGGGTCCACCGAGGCGATCGACTGGCGGTCCGTCCTCGACGGGCCGCTCCCCGCACTGGTCCGCGACGGGCGCGCCGCCGAGGCGCGCGCCGTGCTCGACGCCTTCCTCGGCGACCGCGCGTCACCCCCGTCGTAGCGCCGTCGCGCCGGGCGGGCAGTCGCCCGAGCGTGCAGGGCGCCGATGGGCAATACTCTGCCCGTGAGTCCAACGGACACGGCCGCGGCGGCACGTCCGACACGGCGCCCGGCGACACCGCGACCCGACCCCGACCGGTCGTCGGTCGGCGTCCCCAACGACGAAGAGGTCACCGAGGCGATCATCCGCGCCAGCCGGGCCATGGTCGGCATCGCCGTGCGGTCCCTGGCGGGGAACCCCGACGACGTCACGTTGCCGCAGTACCGCACGTTGGTCGTGCTGGCCTACGGCGGGCCCAGGCGGCTCGCCGACCTGGCCGAGGCGCTCAGCGTGAGCCCGTCGACCGCCACGCGCATGTGCGACCGCCTCGTGCGCAAGGAGCTGGTGTCCCGCACGCGCGACGAGCTCGACCGGCGCGAGGTCAAGCTGGCCATCACGACGGCGGGCCGGGCCGTCGTCGCCGACGTCGTCCACCGCCGCCGGGCCGAGGTCGGCGACCTCCTCGGCGCCATCCCCGTGCCGCTGCGCCGGCAGCTCGTGAGCTCACTCACCCTCCTGGCGGCGGCGGCGGGTGAGGCACCCGAGCTCCACTGGGGCCCGGGCTGGTACTAGCCCGGGCAGGAACACGCCCGTCCGGTTGTGGCTACGCCACCCAGACCGTCTTCGCCTCGCAGAACTCCCTGATCCCCAGGGCGGAGAGCTCCCGGCCGAACCCTGAGCGCTTCGTCCCCCCGAAGGGCAGCTCGGGTGTCGACGCCACCATGGCGTTCACGAACACCATGCCCACGTCGAGGCCGTCGACGAACGAGCGGCGCTCGTCGGCATCCTGCGTCCAGACGCTCGCCCCCAGCCCGAACGAGCTGTCGTTGGCGCGCCGCAGGGCGTCGGCCGCGTCGTCCGCCCGGTGCAGCAGCGCCACCGGCCCGAAAACCTCCTCCGTGGCGACGCGCATGGCCGGCGTGATCCCGGCGATCACCGTCGGGGGATAGAAGAACCCCGGACCGTCCGCCACCCGGCCCCCGCACAGGACGGCGGCACCTTTGGACCGCGCGTCCTCCACCTGCTCGTGCACGTCCGTCCGACCCTGCGCCGTCGCCAGCGGGCCGACGTCGGTCCCCTGGTCCATGGGGTCACCCACGGTCAGGCCGTCCATGGCGCGCACGAAGCGCTCCTCGAAGGACTCGTAGACGTCGCGGTGCACGACGAAGCGCTTGGCGGCGATGCAGCTCTGCCCGTTGTTCTGGATCCTCGCCTGGACACCCACGGCCACGGCGCGCTCGAGGTCGGCCGACGGCATCACGACGAAGGCGTCGCTGCCGCCCAGCTCGAGCACCGACTTCTTGAGAGCGCGCCCGGCGGCCGCGGCCACCGAACGGCCGGCGCCTTCGGACCCGGTGAGGGTCACGGCCCGGACCCGGTCGTCGCCGATCAGCGCCTCCACGCGGCCCGACTCCACGAGCAGCGTCTGGAACACCCCCGGCCGGTAACCGGCCCGCCGGAACACGTCCTCGATGAGCAGGGCCGTCTGGGGGACGTTGGAGGCGTGCTTGAGGAGCCCGACGTTCCCGGCCATGAGGCCGGGCGCGGCGAAGCGCATCACCTGCCACATCGGGAAGTTCCACGGCATGACCGCCAGCACGGGGCCCATGGGCCCGTAGTGCACCCGGCTCTCGCCGGCCGACGTGGGCACGGGCTCGTCGGCGAGCAGGCCGGCGGCGTGCTCGGCGAACCACCGCAGCGCCCCTGCACACTTGGCGACCTCGCCCTTGGCCGAGGCGAAGGTCTTGCCCATCTCCATGGTCAGGGTGCGGGCGATGTCGGGGACCTCGCCCTCGAGCAGGTCGGCGGCCCCGCGCGCCAGGTGGGCGCGCTCCTCGAGCGGCGTCGTGCGGTACGTCGCGAACGCCGTCTCGGCCGCCGCCAGCCGGGCCTCGACCTCGTCGTCGGAGTGCGGCTCGAAGACCTTGTCGGTCTCGCCCGTGGTCGGGTTGACGGTGGCGATCGGCATGCCACGATCATCGCCCAGTCGCCGGCCCCGGTCACGCCGGCCCGCCTGCCCGTCCCATGGCAGCACGGCGCCGCCCGGCCCGGCCGGGTCGGGCCGGGCCGGGTCGGTGGCGAGACGAAACGGGGTCAACCCCCGGGGCCCGGGCCGTCGGACTCGAGGCCCAAGGCGGACGGCAGGGCGCGGCGGCGCAACTTCCCGGTGGCGGTGTGCGGGAGCTCTCCCACCACGAAGTAGGCCTTCGGCCGCTTGTAGGGCGCCAGGCGCTGCTCGGCCTGCCGCCGCAGGGCGTGCTCGTCGACGTCGCCCACCACCGCCGCGCAGACCCGCTCCCCCCACTCGTCGTCGCCCACCCCGAACACGGCGACCTCGATGACGCCGGGGATCTCGGCGAGCGCGGCCTCGACCTCGACCGGGTACACGTTGACGCCACCGGTGATCACGAGGTCGTCGCGGCGACCCTCCAGGAACAGGTAGCCGTCGGCGTCGACACGGCCCAGATCGCCCACGGTGAAGGCGTCGCCGCGCCAGGCCAGGGCGGTGGCCCGCGGGTCGCGCCAGTATTCGAAACGAGCGAACCGCGGTGCGTGGCACCACACCACGCCGTCCTGGTCGACCTCGAGGCGTCGCCCGGGCCGGGCCCGGCCGACGGTCCCGGGCCGCTGCAGCCACTCCTCGGGGGCGCACACCGTGAACTGGCCCTCGGTGGAACCGTAGAACTCCCACAACGCCCCGGGCCGCACCCGGTCGAGCGCGGCGCGCTTCACGGGCGCGGGGCACGGCGATCCGGCGTGCACCAGGAGCCGCAGCGATCCGAAGCGCGCCGGGCCGGCGGGCAGGCTCACCACGCGCTGCAGGGCGGTGGGGGCCATGAACGTCGTCGTCGGCGCGAAATGGTCGAGGGCGGCCACCACGGCGCCGGCGTCGAAATGCGGCATCACCACGACGCGTCCGCCCCGGAGGAGGGCGGCGGCGGCCAGGCGCACGGACACGGAGTGATAGAGCGGCGAGCACACCAGATGGGTGTCGCCGGCGTCGAAACCCCACTGCCGGGCTTCGTCCTCGAACAGTGCCTGCGCGTCGTCGGCGTCGAGCACCCCCGACCACACCCCCTTCGGCCGGCCCGTCGTGCCCGACGTGTAGTGCATCGGGCGCACGAGGGGGTACGGCGCCAGCTCGGCGGCCGGGCCCGCCAACAGCGGCGTCAGGCCCGACGGCTCGGTCACGACGAGACCGGGGTCGGCGTCCGCCACCAGGGCGTCGCGCTCGGCCGGGAGGAGGGTGGCGTTGAGCAGCACCGGGACGATCCCCCGACGCGCCGCCGCCAGGACGCACAACAACATGTCCGCCGACGACGGCAGGCAGAACACGACCCGGTCCCCGGGCCCGAGCCCGGCCGCCTCGAACGCCCCGCCCACGCGCCGCTGGGACTCCTCGGCCGGCCCGGGCTCGAGGACGCCGGTCCCGGGCATCCCGCCGCTCATGGCGCGATGGGGGCGGTCGGGCCCACCGGCACGACGACGTCGGCGCCGGCCCCGCCGGAGCGCGCGGGCCCAGGGCCGGCGCCCCCGGCCGACGCGTCGGTGGTGGTGGTCGGCGCCGGGTCGCCGAGCGCACCGAAGAGGCGACCGCGGAAGATGCCGATGACGACCATGACGGCGAAGAGGGCCACGCCCGAGGCGACCGTCACGGCGCGGATCCCGACCTCGTGGGCGATGGCGCCCTGGACGACCGCGCCGATCGGGTAGATCACCCCCAGCGCCATCATGTAGAGGCCGAGCACCCGGCCACGCGCCTGCGCAGGCGCACGCCGCTGCACGACGGTGTTGAGCCCGGTGAGCACGCCGATGTAGCAGAACCCCACGACCAGGATCGCCAGTGCCGAGGGCCACAGTGAGGGAGCCAGCCCGTAGGCCACGAGCGCCAGCGGGAACGCCCCCAGGGCGCCGACGAGGAGGCGGCGACCGAAGGCCTGCACGAGCGAGGCCAGCACGAGGGCGCCGCTGACGGCCCCGACGCCCTGTGCGGTGAGGAGGACCGAGGTCCCGAACTTCCCCCGGTCGAGGGCCGTGATCGCCACCGCCGGGACGAGGGCGATGAAGGGCGAGCCGATCAGGGCGACGATGCCGATGAGGATGATGGCGCTGCGGCACCCGGGCTCGGCCGCGGCGATACGAGCCCCGGCGACGATCCGGCGCAGGATCGTCTCCCGGTCGGACGGCACCGGCGTCCGCGGCGGGAGCCGGACGAACGCCAGTGCCACCACCACGGCGCCGAACGACACGGCGTTCACGGCGAAGGCCCACGCCGCCGAGCCCGCGTAGAGCACGACGCCCGCCAGCACGGGCCCGATCACCCGCCCCAGGTTGAACTGGGCCGACGACAGCGAGACGGCGCCGAGCAGGTCGTTCGCCGGGACCAGGTCGGGGATCATCGCCTGGTACGTCGGGAACCCGACCGAACCGGCGACACCGCCGAGGAAGGCCACGACGAGCAGGACCCAGGACGGCGCGTGCCCGGTGGCGGCCAGGACGGCCAGCAGGGCCGCGAACCCTGACTCCGCCACCGTCGTCGTGATCAGCCAGCGCCGCCGGTCGAGCCGGTCGGCGAGCGCCCCGCCGACGGGGGCGAGCAGTCCCATGGGGATGAAGGCAGCGGCAGCCACGGCCCCCGTCCACAGTGGGTTGTGCGACCGGGTGGTCACGACCACCCCGAGCGCGACCGTCTGCATCCACGAGCCGACGTTCGACACGAGGGCGGATGCCCACACCAGGGCGAAGTTGCGGGAGCGCAAGGGCCGCAGCGACGTCAGCACGGTCCTCCGAGGCTACCGCCGCCGCTTCACCGCCCCGGCGCCGGCGGCGCGAGACTCGCGGCGATGGGCGTCGACCAGATCGAGCGGGCGCGGCAGCTGGTCGACGCGGCCCGGCGGGTGGTCGTGCTCACGGGGGCCGGCATCTCCACCGACTCGGGCATCCCGGACTTCCGGGGCCCGAACGGCGTCTGGACCAAGGACCCTGCGGCCGAGAAGTTGGCGACGCTGCAGACGTACCTGGCCGACCCCGAGGTCAGGCGACGGGCGTGGCGAAACCGGCTGGAGTCACCGACATGGACGGCGCAGCCCAACGCCGGGCACCGTTCGCTCGTCGCGCTCGAGCGTCGTGGGGTGCTGCACACGCTCGTCACGCAGAACATCGACGGCCTCCACCAGGTGGCGGGGAGCGACCCGGCACGGGTCGTGGAGATCCACGGGACGATGCGGGAGGCGGTGTGCATGGCCTGCGGCACCCGCCTGCCGATGCCGGCGGTGCTCGAGCGCGTGCGGGCCGGCGAGGACGACCCGGCATGCGCGGCGGCGGTGGGCACCGAGACGTGTGGCGGGATCCTGAAGTCGGCGACCATCAGCTTCGGCCAGAGCCTCGTTCCCGAGGACATGGCCCGGGCCGACGAGGCCGCCCGCACCTGCGACCTGCTGCTGGCGGTGGGGTCGAGCCTGTCGGTCTACCCCGCGGCCGGCCTCGTTCCCACGGCGCGCACGGCGGGCGCCCCCATCGTCATCGTCAACGCCGAGCCGACCGAGTACGACGTCGTGGCGGCGTCCGTGGTACGCGGCCCGATCAGCGACGCGCTTCCTGCCATCGTGGGGGGCTGAGGCCGGCGCCCCCGCCGGGCGAAGCCGGGGGGCACCGCCGGCCCGCTACTGTCCCGGTGATGCGTCGTCGGTCGCCGCTGATGGTCGCGCTCGGCACGGTCGGCGTGCTGGCCCCGCTCGTCGCCGGTGCGTGCGGCAGCACCGCACCCACCGGCGTGCGCACCGGCACCACCGTGCACGTGGCCGTGCCGGCCGGCCCCAACCCCTCCACGTCGGCCCGCATGGTGTGCGCGCCCGGGGCCCAGCGCGAACTGGCCGGCGCGCTGGGTGTGTCCACCGTGGCCCCGATCACCCCGACGTGGGTGGACCACGTGTACTCGTGCCGGTACGTGTACGCCGACGGCGTCATCACGTTGTCGGTCAAGGAGCTGTCGAACCGGGCGCAGACCACCGCGTACTATCGAGGGCTCGGTGCCCGGCTGGGTGACACCGGGTCGTTGAGCGGCCTGGGGCAGGGAGCCTTCACGACGACGAACGGCTCGGCCGTGGTGCGCAAGGACTACAAGGTCCTCCTGGTCGACGTCTCGGGGCTCCCGGCACAATTCGGTGTGCCGCCGACCAGCGCGGCCGACATCGCCGTGACCGTGTCCGACGTCATCTTGGGGTGCTGGACCGGGGCGTGACCGCTCCCGGCGCCCCCGGCGCTCCCGGGCGACGGGGGCCGCCGCACCCGCGTGGGGTCAGAGCGACGGGGCGTTCGACGTGGAGATGTAGTTCACCAGGGCGAGGCACATCTCGTCCGACGAGCCGTCCCCCCAGGTGACGTAGCGCGGCGGGAGCCTGCGCAGCTGCGGGAGCTCCTGGCGGAGCTTCGGGTCGTACGTGCACGTCACCTGGATCGTGTCGCCGTGCTTGGTCGTCACCGGCGTGGCGAGGTTGTACGAGCGCTGGTAGTCGAAGTTGTAGTTGGTCACGTCGAGCAGCGTCTTCGCATCGGGGGTCCCCGGATCGAGCACGATCTTCATCCCCCGCCCGAGCAGGTGCATGTGGGCGGTCAGCCGGACGATCGTCCCACTCGGGGCGGGCCAGGTACACGAGGTCGTGTCCCCACCCGGCGGATCGGCGGCGGCCGCGCCTCGGCAGAACTGCTCCAGGAAGTTCACGAACTGGACCTGCGACGCCCCGAAGCGCTGGCCGAGGTCGACGAGCGAGGCTGCCCGGTCGCACAGCGGGCCGGTCACGCCCGCCGGGCACGGGATGTCCGGCGCGGCCGGGAGGAGGTCCAGGTGCAGCGGCGTCAGGTTGGTGGACGCGGGCACCGTGTGCAGCACCAGCTTGCTGCGCACCGGGTTGTCCCCGACGAGCAGGTTGTAGTGGATCTGCATGATCACGAGGCTCCCGGCCGGGAAGGGCACGCCCGTCCCCTTCGGGACGGTGTCGAGGCCGTGCCCGGGGGCCCATGCGCTCAGCCACGGCGTATTGGAGACCTGCACGAACGAGGTGCCCGGGAGCGGGGACTCGCCGAAGCACGTCCAACCCTGGCCGAGGTGGTCTGCGACGTCCGCCTGCTGGGCGAGGTCGGGCGGGACGAGGAAGAGGATGGCGTGGTGGACCTCGGGGCTCTCCGGGAAGAACTGGCTCGACACGATGGTCGCGTCGGTCGTGACGTGGGGGTCGACCAGCGTGCAGTGGTAGTCGTCCGTTCCTCCCGCAGGAGCGCTCGGCGTGTACGACGTCGGCGACTGCAGGCTGATCGTCGTCGTGGGCGGTGTCCCGGTCGTGGCGGCGGTCTTCTTGGGGGTGGTCGACGACGCGCCGGCCGACAGGCTCACGGCGACGACGGCACCGACCACGATCGCCAGGGCACCGGCCACGACCGCGATCCGACGAGGGTTCACAGGCGGAACGGTAGCCGATCCACCTCCGGACCGGCCGTCGTCACCGAACCCGCTGCTGGCAGGGCATGGGTCGCTGTCTGCGCAGGCGCAGGGCGCAGGGCGCAGGCGCAGAGCGCAGGCGCCATGACCGGTCCGGAACGCCGGCTGCGCCGATAATGACAGCTCCCCCGGCCGGCGACCCGGGTGGAAGGAGGACGATGGCAGGATTCCTCGGGCGCCGGGTGCCCGACGGCCTCTCGGACGCGGCGCACGGGCGGCCCCCGGGGACCGGGCGCACCGGACGGACCGGGCGCACCGGACGGACCCGGCGCCGCGCGGTTTGGGGAGCGGTCCTCGGCGTCGTCGCCGCGCTGGCGCTCGCCGGCCCGGCGAGCGCCCATGCACAGTTGGAGTCGACGCAGCCGAACCAGTCGGCGGTGCTCCTCGTCCCGCCGCGCCAGGTCGTCCTCCGTTTCGGCGAGCCGGTCGAGATCGACTTCGGGTCCATCCGTGTCATCGGGCCGGACGGCAACCGGGTCGACGAGGGCGGGACGGTGCACCCCGGTGGCGACGACCACGCCGTCGCCATCGCGCTCCCCGCCCACCTCGGCCGGGGCACCTACGTCGTGGCGTGGCGGGTGATCTCCGCCGACTCACACCCGGTCCACGGCGCCTTCGTCTTCAGCGTGGGCGACGCCGGGGGTGCCCACAGGGCCGACGCCGTGGCCCGGGCCCTGAGCACCGCCTCGGGGAACACGGCGGTCGGCGTGGCGTTCTGGCTCGTGCGCCTCGTGGCGTTCGGCGCGCTCGTCCTCGTCGTCGGCGTCACCGCGGTGGCATTGGCGCTCCAGCCGGAGGGCGCCGGCCGTCGGCGGGTGGGCGCCCTGCTGTGGGGATCGTGGGCGGTCCTGTTCGTGAGCACGGTCGCCGGGATCGCCGCGCAGGGCGTCTACGCCGCCGGGCTCCCGCTCACCGACGCGCTGCGGCCCTCACTGTTCGACGAGGTGCTCCATACCCGTTTCGGCGAGGTCGAGCTCCTGCGGCTCGTGCTGCTGCTGGCGTTCGCGCCCGTGCTCCCGGCGACGCTGCGCTCCCTGGAGAACCGGCGACGCCCGGCGGCATGGGCGCTCGGCGGCGCGGCGGTGCTGGGTGGCGCGCTCCTGGCCACGCCCGGCCTGGCCGGGCACGCCACCACCGGGGGCAACGCCGTCGCCGGCGAGGCACTCGACGTCGTGCACGTGGCGGCGGCCTCGGTGTGGCTGGGTGGGCTCGCGCTGCTGTTCACCCTGTCGCTGGCGGCGCGGGGGCAGGGGCAGAACGAGGTGTGGCCGGTGGCGCGCAGGTTCTCCGCCTACGCGTTCGGCGCGGTGGTCGCCGTGGTGGCCACGGGCGTGGTGCAGTCCATCCGCGAGGTGGGGAGCATCTACGCGTTGACCCACACCACCTACGGCCGGACGCTCATGGTCAAGGTGGCCGTGGTCGCCCTCCTCGTCGTCGGGGGCGCGCTCAGCCGGCGCGCCGTCCACCGCGCCGGGACCTCGAAGCCGGCGCCGGCGAGCCACCTGCTGCGGCGGTCGGTGGGGGCCGAGCTCGCCATAGGGCTCGTCGTGCTCGGCGTCACCGCGCTCCTGGTCAACGCCGCCCCGGCCAAGCAGGCCGCGGCCCAGCCCTTCTCCGACACCTTCGACGTGCTCGGCGTCCAGGTGAACGCCATCGTGGACCCGGCACGTGTGGGCCCGGGCAACCAATTCCACTTCTACGTGCTCGGGCGCCTCGGGCAGCCCGTGGCCATCCCCGAGCTCGACGCCTCCATCAGCCTGCCGGCACAGCACCTCGGCCCCCTGGCGCTGCGCGTCGTGGTGTCGGGCCCCGGGCACTACCGTGCATCGGGCGTGGACATCCCACTGGCGGGGAACTGGACCCTGACGCTCACCGTGCGCACCTCGGCGATCGACGAACAGGCCGTGTCGGCGTCACTGCCGGTCCACTGACATGGCGCCGGGGACCGACGACAGACGGCGCCTCCCCGGAGGCTCCGTGCCCGTGCGCCCGCCCGTGGCGCGCGCACGGCGGACGGCCGGTGTCTCCGGTCGGGTCTTCGTTGCCAGCGCCGGCGCGGTCGTCGCCGTGATGGTGTGGGCCGGGCCCGCCGCGGCCCACGTGACCGTCCACCCGGCGTCGCTCCCCGCGGGGTCCAGCGACGTGGAGCTGGTCTTCCGGGTGCCGAACGAGCGCGACGACACCTCGACGGTCAAACTGCAGGTGTTCCTGCCCGCCAGCGCCGCCCTGCCGGCCGTCGACGTGCTCCCGGTGCCGGGGTGGACGTCGAGCGTCGACACCCGGACGCTGGCCCGGCCCCGGCCGACCGACGACGGCCCGGTGGGCACGGTCGTCTCCGACGTGACGTGGGCCGCGTCCGGCAGCGGCATCGGCACGGGCCAGTACGAGGACTTCGCCATCGAGGTGGGCCAGCTCCCGACGAGGGCCGGGCCGCTGGTGTTCAAGGCGCTGCAGACCTACTCGTCGGGGGAGATCGTGCGGTGGATCGAGGTGCCGTCCTCGCAGGACCCCTCCCCCGACTCGCCGGCGCCGGTGCTCACCCTGACGGCGCCACCGTCGACGACGGTGCGGGACCTCCGTGCCCCGGCCGCGTCGTCCACGACGTCAGGGGCGGCGGTGACGCTGGCGGGCGTCGCCGTCGGACTGTCGGTCGTGGCCATGGTCGGCGTGGGGGTGCTCGCTCTCCGGCGACGTCCGGTGCGCCCCTGAGCGGATCAGCCGGTCGGCGACGGGCCCGACGCCCGCTGCCGGGCGCGCTTGCGACGGGGCTTCAGGGCGAACCACCAGATGCTGGCGACGGTGCCGGCCACGCCCGCGGCGGCCACCAACGGCTTGACGAACTTCCGTCCACGACTCACCCCCGAGACGTTACCGGGCGGGCAGCCCCCGCACGCGACGGCCAGGGGTGAGTCTCGGCTCCCCCGCGTGGAGCGCTCGCGTCACCCCTGCGAGGAGATGAACACGTTCTTCACGTCGGAGAACGACGCCAGCGCCTCCATGCCCAGCTCGCGGCCGAAACCTGACTGCTTCGTGCCCCCGAACGGGGTGCTCACCCGCACCGAGGTGTTGGAGTTGACCGAGAGCACCCCGGCCCGGATTGCCGTGGCCATCCGCAGCGCCCGGGCCACGTCGCGGGTCCAGACGGAGCCGGAGAGCCCGTAGGGCGTGTCGTTGGCGAGCGCCACCGCGTGCGCCTCGTCGTCGAAGGGCGTGACGGCCACGACCGGGCCGAAGATCTCCTCGCGCCACACCCGGCCCTCGGGGCCCACCGGGGCCAGGACGGTGGGCGCGAACCACCAGCCGGGGCCGTCGGGGACGCGGCCGCGACCGGCCACGTGCAGGCCGTCCGGGAGGGGATCGACGAACGCCGCCACGCGGGCCCGGTGCTCGCAGGACACGAGCGGTCCCATCTCCGTGGCGGCGTCCTCGGGGTCCCCGACGGCGAGGCGCTCGGTGGCGGCCACGAGGAGCTCGACGAATCGGTCGAACACGCTGCGCTCGACCAGGATGCGGCTCCGGGCACAGCAGTCCTGTCCGGCGTTGCCGAACACCGCCGACGGGGCACTGGCGGCGGCCAGCTCGAGGTCGGCGTCGGAGAAGACGACATTGGCGGACTTGCCGCCCAGCTCGAGGGTGACGCGCTTGATCGTCCCCGCTGCCCGCGCCATGACGTCGCGCCCGGCGTCGGTGGACCCCGTGAAGGAGACCTTGGCGACGTCGGGATGCTCGACGAGCGCCGAACCCGCCGTCGTCCCCCGGCCGACGACCACCTGCAGCACCCCGTCGGGGATGCCGGCCTGCAGCGCCAGCTCGGCGAAGCGCAGGGCGGTGAGCGGGGTGAGCTCGGCCGGCTTGACCACCACCGTGTTGCCGCAGGCGAGGGCGGGGCCCACCTTCCACGACGCGATGGCCAGCGGGAAGTTCCACGGCACGATGGCCGCCACGACCCCCAGCGCCTCGTGCCACGTCACGTCCAGGCCGCCGGCGACGGGAATGGTGTCGCCGCGGTGCTTGTCGACGGCGCCCGCGTAGAAGTGCAGGACGTCCGCCACCATGGCCACCTCCCCGCTGCTGTCGGCGATCGGCTTGCCCACGTTGCGCGTCTCGAGCAGGGCCAGCTCCTCGGCGTGCGACTCCACCTGCTCGGCGAAGCGGCGCAGGAGCCGGCCACGGTCCGCCGGCGTGACGTCGCGCCAGGCGGGGAAGGCGAGCGCGGCGCGGCGCACGGCGGCGTCGACCTCTTCCTCCCCCTGGCGCGCCACCTCGGCCACGGTCTGCTCGGTGGCGGGGTTCACCACCCGGACGAGGTCCGGCGTCATGCCCGGTGCCCCGCTCCTCGCGCCGCGCTCGCCACGGCCTCGAACAGACGCAGGTCGGGCACCTCCTCGGGATGCCACTGCACGCCCACCACGAAACGCGCCACCGGGAGCTCGACGGCCTCGGCCAGGCCGTCGGCGGAGCGGGCGCTGACGACCAGCCCGTCGCCGAGCCGGTCGACGGCCTGGTGGTGCGAGCACCGGACCGTGGCCGTCTCGCCCAGGATCTCCGCCACCACCGAGCCGGGCTCGGTGGTGACCTCCACATCCGCGAAGCAGCCCCGGGCCGGCTGGTGACCGTCGTGGCCGACGACGTCCGGCACGTGCTGCACGAGCGTTCCCCCCAGCTGCACGTTGAGCAGCTGCATTCCGCGGCAGATCGCCAACACGGGCAGGTCGGCGGCGAGGGCGGCCCGCAGGACGGCGAGCTCGTCGGCGTCGCGCACGGGGTCGACCGCCGACGTGGCGGGATGCGTCGGCTGGCCGTACCGGGCGGGGTCGACGTCCCCTCCCCCCACGAGCACGAGGGCGTCGATGGCGTCGACGACCGCCGACGCCGCGTCGGCGCCCCCCCCGTTCGCCGCGCACGGAGGGAGCAGCACCGGCCGGGCGCCGGCTGCGGCCACGCGCTCGAGGTAGGTGGCGGGCAGCACAGCCGCGAGCCTGTCCCACGGGCCCCACACGGCCTGTTGGCGGTAGGTCGTCACCCCGATGACGGGGGTGGCGTGGGCGGCCATCGGCCAAGTCTCCCACCGGTGCCGCCCCCACCCGACAGGCCCCCGGGCCGGGCCCCGGGGACGGGCCCGGGGTCGGGCCCCCGGGCCGGGGGCCGCAGAGGCGGGCCGGGTAGGGTCGTGGCGTGCCGGGTCGTCTCGACGGGAAGGTCGCGGTCATCACCGGGGCCGGGAGCGGCATCGGGCGCGTGGCTGCCGGGCTGTTCGCCGCCGAGGGCGCGTCGGTGGTCGTGGCCGACGTCGTCGCCGATGCCGCCCGCGACACCACCGCCGGGATCGCCGACCGGGGTGGGCGCGCCGTCGCCGTGACCGCCGACGTGTCGGACGAGGCGCAGGCGGCGCGGGTCGTGTCGGCGGCGACCGGACAACTCGGCGGCCTGCACGTGCTCTTCAACAACGCCGGGATCTTCCCCGGCGACGACGGCGGCGTCCTGGACACCCCCCCGGCGACGTGGGACCGCGTGATGGGCGTCAACCTGAAGGGCGTCTGGCTGTGTTGCCGGGCCGCCATCCCCGCCATGATCGACTCGGGTGGCGGGTCGATCGTGAACGTGGCCTCCTTCGTGGCGCTGATGGGCGCGGCCACCGCGCAGGTCGCGTACACGGCGTCGAAGGGCGGGGTGCTCGCCTTCACCCGCGAGCTGGCGGTGGAGTACGCGCGCCAGGGGATCCGGGCGAACGCGCTGTGCCCGGGGCCGATCGACACGCCGCTGCTGGCGGAGCTGCTGGCCGATCCCGCTCGCCGCCACCGCCGCCTGGTGCACATCCCCATGGGACGCCTGGGCCGACCCGAGGAGGTGGCGCGGGCGGCGCTGTTCCTCGCCTCGGACGAGTCCTCGTTCATGACGGGCTCGGCCCTCGTCGTCGACGGGGGCATCACCGCCGCCTACGTGACCCCGGAGTGACCTCGGGAGACCGGAGTGACCTCGGGAAACCGGAGTGACCTCGAGAGAGCAGCCCGTCGGGTGCTGGACGGGGCCCCCGGCCCGTGCCATCGTGCGGTGATGCTGGACCTGGGCGGGCTGACCGAGCGCATCACCGACGGCACGGTCGACACCGTCGTGGTGGCGTTCCCCGACATGCAGGGCCGACCGGTCGGCAAGCGGGTGACCGGGGCGTTCTTCCTCGACCACGTCCTCGAGCACGGCATCGAGGCGTGTGACTACCTTCTCGCCGTGGACGTGGACATGGAGCCCCTCGACGGCTACCGCTTCACGAACTGGGAGACCGGCTACGGCGACGTGGTGGCCAAGCCCGACCTCTCGACGTTGCGGCTCCTGCCGTGGCTCGAGGGATCGGCCATGGTGGTCTGTGACGTCGTGGACGGCGACGGCGCGCCCGTGGAGGTCTCGCCCCGCCGGGTCCTGGGCCGCCAGATCGAGCGGGCGCGGGCGCTCGGCCTCGACATCCGCTGCGCCACCGAGCTCGAGTTCTACCTCTTCAACGAGACCTTCGAGGAGGCCGCGGCCAAGCGGTGGCGCGATCTCCACCCCCACGTCTCCACGATCGAGGACTACCAGCTCCTGCAGACGGCGCGCCAGGAGCACGTGCTGCGCCGGGTCCGCAACGAGATGCTGGCGGCCGGCATCCCCGTGGAGTCCTCCAAGGGCGAGGCGGGCCGCGGCCAGCACGAGGTGAACGTCACCTACGGGCAGGCGCTCGAGGTCGCCGACCGCCACCTCGTCTTGAAGAACGGGGTCAAGGAGATCGCCGACCAGTGCGGGCGGGCGGCGACCTTCATGGCGAAATGGTCGATGGCGGAGGTCGGGTCGTCGTGCCACATCCACGCCAGCGTGTGGGACGCGGACTCCGGGGCGTCGCTGATGGCGGGCGACGACGCACCGTCGGCGCTGTCGGAGGTCGGGCGGCAGTTCGTCGCCGGGCTCATCGACAGCGCCCGTCAGCTCACGTGGCTGTGGGCGCCGTACGTCAATTCCTACAAGCGCTACGTCCCCGGGTCGTGGGCGCCGACGGCCGCCGTGTGGGGCGTGGACAACCGCACGTGCGGCTTCCGCCTGGTGGGCCACGGCGAGAGCCGGCGCGTCGAGTGCCGGATCCCGGGCGCCGACGTCAACCCGTACCTGGCCCTGGCGGGCATCCTCGCCGCCGGCCTGTGGGGCGTGGAACAGGGCCTGGCGCTCCCGCCGCCGTTCGAGGGCAACGCCTACCGGGCGACCGACGTCGCCCGCGTGCCCACGACGCTGGTCGAGGCCATCGCCGAGCTGGAGTCGAGCCCGGTGGCCGCCCACGCTTTCGGTGACGACGTCCACCACCACCTGCTGAACACCGCCCGTCAGGAGTGGGTGCGGGCCAACCAGACCGTCACCGACTGGGAGCTCGGGCGGAACTTCGAGCGGATCTGAGCCGGAGCGACGAGCACGAGAACAACTCAGGCCCGGCGCTTGTACTTGCTCGCGACGTACTCGTCGACCCAGGCGCGGGTGCTGCGCCACTGGCCGTCCGGGCCCTTCTGACCCTTGAGGCGGCCGCGTTCGATGGCCGCCCGGAGCGTGAACACGGTCTGCGTCTTCGTCGCCAGTGCGACGATGGGGACCAGGCGGTGGGGTCCCGCCACCGCGGGGACGACGAAGCGGTAGAGGTTGTCGGTGACCGACCGGGCGATCAGCTCGCCGAGGGGTCACGACGCCGGCACGGGGCGCGTCAGTGCCGGTTGAGGCGCCGGTGGATCTGCTTGGTCTGCTTGTACAGGTCCACGAACTCCCCGAAGCGCTCGTGGTAGACGGCCGCCGCGGTGGGCTCGGGGTCGAAGGTCCGGCCGGTCCCGACCATCGCCGGGATGTCCTCGACCCGGGCGCGGCCGAGCGCCATCAGGGTGAGCAGCCCCGCCCCGCGGACGTTGGCGAGCACCGGGTCGGCCACCTGCCGGATCCTGCGACCGGTGGCATCGGCGTGGATCTGGGACCACACGTCGGAGTTGGCACCGCCACCCACGAACGCCAGTTCCTCGAAGCGCCGACCGACGAACCGCTCCACCGCGCCGAGCAGCCACCGGCTGTTGAGGGCCACGCCCTCGTAGACGGCGCGCACGAGGTCGTCCCTCGACGTGGACAGCGACAGGTTGTGGAACCCGCCCCGGATCGTGTGGTCGTCAACGGGTGAGCGCTCGCCGTTGAGCCACGGCGTGAACATGGCGCCGTTGGCGCCGGGGGGCACCGTCGAGGCGACCTCGTCGAAATACCGGTAGACGTCGCTGTCGGGCCCCGCGCCGGGTTCGCCCATGCGCAGGTTCTCGGCGAGGAACCGAAGGCAGGCGCCCGCCGTCTCGTGCTCGTCGGCGACGATGTAGCGCCCGGGAACGGCTGCGGGGATCGACGCCACGTTGCGCAGGGCGTCGGTCTTCTTGAACGGCACGTGGCACGAGATCCACGACGACGTCCCGATGTAGAGATGGCCGGCGAAGTCCGCCACCGCCCCCGACCCGACCGCCGCCGAGTGCACGTCTCCGGAACCGGTGACCACCGGGATGCCCGCACGGACCCCGAGCTCGGTGGCCGCCTCGGGCCGCAAGGGCCCCACGACCGAGCCGGACGGGACCAGGTCGGGAAGCGTGGAACGCTCGAGGCCGGCCATGCGCAGCAGGGTCTCGTCGTAGTCGACCGACGCGATGCGCCGGTTGTCGGTGACCCAGTGCGCG